>DASWBQ010000395.1:0-4023 GCA_036390535.1 Gemmatimonadales bacterium
CCGACGAGGTCTTTCCCGGGAGCTGCACGGTGGTCCTCTACGGCTCGGCCGCGCGAGGCGACTGGGTGCCCCAGCGCTCCGACCTCAACCTGCTGCTGGTCGCCGAGGCGATTCAGCCGCGGGACCTCCTGCGTTTCCGCAGCGAGGTGGGCGACTTCGAAAAAGAGCGGATGGCGCCGCCGTATTTCTTCTCCCGGTTGGAGTGGCACCGCGCGGCGGACGTCTTCCCGATCGAGATCACCGACATGAAGCTCGCCTACCGGGTGCTGCGTGGCCCCGATCCGATCGCGGCGGCGGCGGTGCAGCCGCACGACCTCCGGCACGCCCTCGAGGCCGACCTGCGGGGCAAGCTGCTTCGCCTCCGGGCCGACTACGCCCTCTATGCCGAGCGGCCCGACCTGCTGGCGGCGGTGGTCGCCTCGAGTGCCGGTTCCCTGAGAGTGCTGCTGCGCGCAACCCTGGTGCTGGCCGGGCAGGTTCCGCCCCGCGACGACGCCGGGCTGGCGGCAGCGGTCGGCGCTCTGGCAGGGGTGCCGGTCGAGTCGCTGGTGACGGCGCTGGCGCACCGTCGCGACCCGGCCTGGTCCTGCCAGGCGTCTCTGTTCGAGTCCTATCTCGGCGTCGTCGAGCAGGCGACCCGTTTGGTCGACACCTTCACCCCAGGAGTCTCCTGATGCGCTCCCTCCGTATGCTCGTCGCCGCCTTGCTGGTCGTGGGGCTTACCGGCTGCGGCTACAACACCATCCAGACGAAGGACGAGGCCGTCAACCAGGCGGCCAGCCAGATCAAGGTGCAGTTGCAGCGGCGTGCCGACCTGATCCCGAACCTGGTCGAGACGGTGAAGGGCTTCGCCCAGCAGGAGTCCACCGTGCTGGTCGGCGTGACCGAGGCCCGGGCCCGCCTGAACGGGGCCATCCAGGGCGGGAACCTGGGCGAGATGGCGACGGCGAACCAGTCGCTGACAGGGGCCCTGGGCCGCCTGATCGCCGTCGCCGAGGCATACCCCGAACTCAAGTCGAACGCCAACTTCCTCCAGCTCCAGGACCAGCTCGAAGGGACCGAGAACCGGATCTCGGTGGCGCGGCAGGACTACAACACCGCGGTCGAGGACTTCAACGGCTTCATCCGCCGGTTCCCGTACAACCTCACCGCGAAGGTCTTCGGACATGGCGCGCCGAGGGAGTACTTCGAGTTGACCGAGCCCGGCGCCGCGGAGGCGCCCAAGGTCAAGTTCTAGCGGGAAGCCGGACGCAGGGAACAGAAGAGGGAACAGCGCCACGCGGCTCTGTTCCCTCGTCGCTTCCTCCCGTTCCCGGTGTCGTCAGTCCGCCATCACCGCCGGCAGGACGAACTTGAGCGGATCCACTGCCCGGCCGCTGACGTGCACTTCGTAGTGCAGGTGGGCCGCCTCGGCCAGGCCCGATCGGCCGACGGTCGCGATCACCTCGCCGCGCATCACCCGCTGGCCGACGTTCACGAAGATCCTGGAGGTGTGGGCGTAGCGGGTGGTGATGCCGAACCCGTGGTCGATCTCCACGAGCCGGCCATAGCCGCCTTCCCACCCGGCCTTCACGATCGTCCCGGCCGCAGGGGCCTGGATCGGGGTCCCAGCCGCAGCGCGCACGTCGATCCCCTCGTGGGGACGGACCACGTGCAGCAACGGGTGATAGCGGCGACGGGTGAAGTTGCTGGAGAGCCAGCCCTGCGTGGGCATCAGCGACGGCGTCGACACCAGCCGCCGCATCTGCTCGGTAAGGCTGTCGCTGGCCCGCTGAAAGGAGCCGGCGAGGAGGGCGGCGGGACGGAGCTGGGCCAGCAGGCCCACGACAGGTTCGTTGTCGGGCTGGTCGATGCGGTCGAGCAGGAACGACATCGAATCCGGCGCCGCGGCATAGTTCTCCGACGCGGCCTGCCGGTACTCCTGGCTGCCCACGCTGGCCGTGCCGACGAGCATCAGCACCACACCGGCCATGACCACCAGGATCGCCACGGCGCGCACCACATCCGCCGAGACTTCGACGACGCGGGCGACGGCAGCAGAGCCGTGCCAGACGAGCGGGATCCTGAGGCGACGCCGATGGGCCATAGAAGCCACAAATATACTCACCAAGGTCCAGACTCGTGAGTCGTGGAACGGGAGACACCTGCGGAGCCCCTAAGTATTTGCAGCACAACAGCTTGCGTAGTGCCATGTCCGTCCATTGGCACCCCCACGACTCACCACTCTCGACACTCGGCCCCCACGCTCCTACATTGCATCCAATCCTGAATCCACAACGAGGACGTCATGAGACCGAGCCGGTACTTGGTGCTGGGTGCGCTGGTCGTTGTCCCGGCGCCACTCGCGGCGCAGGGTGAGGACGCCATCCTGATCCGGGGGGCGACGATCCACACCGCGGCGGGGGCGCCCATCCCCGGCGGGACGATCCTGCTCCGCGGTGGCAAGGTGGCCGCCGTCGGGACCACCGTGACCGCTCCCCCCGGCGCGCGGGTGATCGATGCCGCGGGCAAGGTGATCATTCCCGGGATGATCGACAACCACTCCCACATCGGGGCCCGGGTTACCGACCTCAATGACTCACCGATGCTGATCGGGCCGCAGCACCGGTTCCTGGACGCGCTGGACATGGACGACGCCGGCTGGGCCGAGGCGGTGGCCGGCGGGGTGACCACCGTGGTCACCGGACCGGGCAGCGGGGAGAATGTCAGCGGGATGGCGGTCGTCATCAAGACCTTCGGCGCCGACCTGAGCCGGCGGCTGCTGCTGGAGAAGGGCGGGATGAAGTTCGCGATGGGACCGAAGTCCCGCGAACGCTACCCGACGACCACCATGGGCGTCGCGGCCAACCTTCGGCAGTACCTGATCCGCACCAACGAGTACTCGGCCGCGCTCCGGAAGTGGGAGGACGACGGCCGCAAGGGCAATCCGCCAGCCCGCGACCTCGGGTACGAGGCGATGAGCGAGGTGCTGGCGAAGCAGACCTACGTGCGGGCCCACGTCCATTCAGCCACCGACGTGATGACGCTGGTGCGCCTCAAGCAGGAGTTCGGCTTCGACCTGACGCTGCATCACTCGACCGAGGCGTACAAGGTGGCGCCCGAACTGGCCCGGAACGGCATCTCCGCCGTGGTGCTCCCGCTGGGCCCGCGGATCGGAATCAGCGAGGACGCCATGGCCGGTCCCTACATCCTCTGGAAGGCGGGGGTGAAGATCGCGCTGCATGCGGACTCGCCGGTGATCAGCCAGAAGTGGCTCCGCCTCTGCGCGGCGCTGGCGATGCGGTACGGCATTCCGGAGGACGAGGTCCTCAAGATGGTGACCCGCAACGCCGCCGAGATCGCCCGGGTGAGCGGCCGGGTCGGTACCCTCGAGGTCGGCAAGGATGCCGACCTGGTGTTGTTCGACGGTCCCTGGTACGAGCCGCGCTCCCGGGTGGAACTCGTCATCGGCGACGGCCAGGTGATCTTCGACCGCGCCAAGGAGGGGAACTGACCATGCGCGCTTCCCTGATGGTCCTGCTGCTCGTTGCCGCCCCGCTCGCCGCCCAGAGCCGGCCTGTGGTCATTCGCGGCGGCACGGTCCTGCCCGTCAGCGGGCCGGCCATTCCCAACGGCATCGTGGTACTCCGGGACGGCAAGATCGCCGCGGTCGGCGCCGGCGTGCCGATTCCGGCGGGCGCCGAGGTCATCGATGCCACCGGCCGGTACGTGATGCCCGGGCTGGTGGATGCCGCCTCGCACATCGGGATCGGGGCCACCGACCTGAACGAGGCGAGCGACCCCGTCACCCCCGCGCTCCGGGCGTGGGAGAGCTACAACCCGTTCGGCACCTTCGGCGCGGGCCAGCCGGGTCCGCTCCGCGACCGGGAGGCGCTCTCGGGCGGGGTGACCGCGATGTACATCGCGCCGGCGGATGCCTCGCTCCTCGGCGGGCAGGGCGCGGTGGTGAAGACGGCCGGGCCTTCGCTCGAGGGGGTCCTGGTGCGCGAGCCCGCCGCCATGGACATGACGCTGGGGACGCCG
>DASWBQ010000396.1:0-1843 GCA_036390535.1 Gemmatimonadales bacterium
CCGGAAGTGCGTCTTCCTCAGGGACAACGCCTGCAGCATCTACGACCGGGACCACTACCCCGCCGTCTGCCGAGGCTTCCCATGGACCGACGCCGAGACCGGCGGACCCTACGAATTCGACAGGACGATCTGCCCGGAGCTGCGCTAGGGTGCGGGAGAGGAAGAGAGAGAGAGACGGGGAGAGAGGGAGCGTCGCTAGGCTGGCGTTTCTCCCTCTCTCTCTGTCTCCCTCTCTCCCTCTCTCTTCAGGACGAAGATCACCCCGAACGCCAGGCTCGCCGCCGCCAGCATGAACCACTGCACCAGGTAGTTCAGGTGCGGGCCGTCGTTGAGGTCCTGCAGGCGGGCGGGGATCGGCCATGGGGATGCGCTGTCGGCGCGGGCTTCCCGCTCGGTGACGTGGACGTAGACGTCCAGCACGGGGTAGGGGAGCCGGCCGCGGACCGTGGCCAGGTCGAGCCGTCGCCAGCTGGTCTCGCCGTCCAGCGTGAGCGGCGTGCCGCTGTCCGGCACGCTCGGGATCAGGAAGGCGAACCCGCGCGCCGTGCCGCGCTCCGGCTGGTCCCACGCGACGCCCGGCCGGGTCGCGTCGTTGGCGGGGACGAATCCGCGGTTGACCAGGACCGCCTCCGCCCGCCCGTCGAGGCGGAGCGGTGTCACGATGTGGACGCCCGGCGCGTCCCGGTCGGCGCGGGCCCGGAGCACGAAGGTGTGGGCGTGGTCCCAGGTGCCTCTGGCGACCACCCGTCGCTGGTCGAGCCCTCCCGCTCTCTCCCGCTCTCTCCCGCTCTCTCCCGTTCTCTCCCGCCAAATCCACCTCCGGCAGAGCCCTCCCCGCCAGCGCGCGCTCGTTGGCCGCCCGCCGGTCCACCAGCCGCCCGAGCTGCCAGACCCCCAGCGACGAACACACGGCCGCGGAGACCAGCGTCAGCCCGAACAATGCCGCCCGTGCCCTCCGGGTCATCCTTGTCCTCGCCGGGTGACGCGTCGCCGGCGGCTCGGGCCCGGCGGTACGTGCGTAAACTGTCGCATGGCAATAAGATACCGGGGTGCAGTCGGACAGGCGCGGCCCTTGCTCTCCCGGGTGCCGATTGCCTGACGATTCTCCCTTGAGGAGCGTACTCCCATGACCCGCACCCTCCGCATCGCCGTCCTGGCCCTGGCCAGCGCCACTCTGCTCGCCGCCGATGCCGCCGCCCAGCGCCGCGGCCTGGTCGACGTGACTCCGCCGCATCACCGCCGCGGCTTCTGGGTGGAAGGCGGCCTCGGCTGGGGCCAGGAGGCCTACAAGTTCGCCAGCGACCCCTACTCGTCGAACCTGGGCAAGCCGACCTTCGACCTCCAGCTCGGCGGCACCGTGAGTCCCTATCTCCGGCTCGGCGGCGAGTGGAACGTCTGGTGGTACAACTACCAGAACGATGACGGCTACGACGTGACCGAGAGCCTCCACTACGTTGGCGCCGTCGCCCGCGTCTATCCCGTCACCAGCCTGGGCCTCTTCGCCAAGGGCGGCGCCGGCCTCGGCATCAGCTCCGCCAGCGTCGATTACGGCGATGGCACCAGCGAGACCGGATTCGGGTGGAACGTCGGTGTCGGCTACGAGATCAAGGTTTCCCGGACGCTCTACATCACCCCGCAGGCCGGATGGTACTTCTCCAGCTACCAGAAGCGCGACGACGACACGCTCTACGAGCGGCTCTTCAACCTGACGCTGAACGTGACGTTCCAGCCGGGGCGGTAGCGGGCGGCAGATCCAGCTCGGCAGAAATAACTCGGCAGGTACCACTCGGCACGATGCCGAGCTTCACCTGCCGAGCGGTATCTGCCGAGCTCTACCTGCCGA
>DASWBQ010000397.1:0-5720 GCA_036390535.1 Gemmatimonadales bacterium
GACGACCCGGTCACGAAGCACCTGCCCGGCTTCCAGCTCTACGATCCCTACGTCACCCGCGAGCTCACCATTCGCGACCTCCTGACCCACCGGAGCGGCCTCTCCCGCGGCGACCGACTCTGGGCGGCCTCCGGCCTCGGCCGCGACGAGATCCTCCGGCGCGAGCGCTTCCTCAAGCCCAGCTGGAGCTTCCGGTCCCAGTACGGCTACCAGAACGTCATGTTCCTCGCCGCCGGGGAACTGGCGGGGCGGGTCATCGGGATGAGCTGGGACGACGCCGTGCGCCAGCGGATCTTCGAGCCGCTGGGCATGGCCCGCACCCGCACCAGCGTCGTCCCCCTGGCCGGGATGGAGAACGTCGCCACTCCGCACGAGCGGATCGAGGGCAAGGTGACCCCGGTGGAATGGCTCAACATCGACAACATCGGGCCCGCCGGGTCGATCAACTCCAGCGTCTCCGAGATGGCCCAGTGGGTCCGGCTGCACCTCGGGCAGGGCACCTACCAGGGCAGGAAGCTGATCGAGCCGAAGACCGTCCGCGAGATGCACACCCTCCAGATGCACCAGCGGCCCTCCGAGACCGACGATTCCCTCTTCGCCGCCGAGTCGCACCTCATGGGGTACGGCCTCGCCTGGGCCCTCCGCGACTACCGCGGCTACAAGGTGGTGAGCCACGGCGGCGCCATCCGCGGCATGCGGGCCCAGGTGTCGATGATCCCCGAGAAGAACATCGGCGTCGTCGTCCTCACCAACGTCTCCGAGTCCAGCCTCCCCACCGCGATGGCCTGGAAGGTGCTGGACCTGATGCTCGGCGCGCCGGCCAAGGACTGGAGTGGTCTGTACCTCGCCGAGACGAAGAAGGCCCGGGCCCGCGCCGCCGAGGAGCGCCAGAAGACCGTGGCCGCCCGGGTGGCCAACACCACCCCCACCCTCAGCCTCGACAAGTACGCCGGTACCTACGCCGACAGCCTCTACGGGCCGATCACCGTCACCCACGAGAACGGCGGTCTGGTCGCCCGCTTCGGGCCGCACTACACCGGCGATCTGACCCATTGGCACTTCAACACCTTCGAGGTCGTCTGGCGCGACCCGGTCCTCGGCCGGTCCGCCTGGTCCTTCATTCTCGACGCGCGGGGCCAGGTCAGCGGCCTCGACGTGCCTGCGCTTGCCACCTTCGGCCGGGCTGCAGGACCAGCCCAGGGGAGCCGCTGATGTCCACCCGACGGGACTTTCTCCGCGCCGCCGCCGGCGCCACCGCCGCCCTTTCCGGCGCGCCGTTCGTGCTCCGTGGCCGGTTCCAGCTGTTCGGCTGGTCCCCGGTCGAGTACTCCGCCCGGGCCATCCGGCTGATGCAGGAGGCGGTGGTCATCGACATGCTGGCGCCGTGGACGCTGCACTTCGCCCAGCAGTCCAAGTGGTTCGCCAATCCCGAGTCGTTCACCGACGCCGACTTCACGCCCTATCTCGATTCGGGCATCAACGTCTGGCACATCGCCGTCGGGTTCGGCGGGCCCGACGCCCACCAGACCGGGCTGGCCTACCTCGGCGGCTGGAACAGCTTCCTGGCCGGCAACGACCATCGCCTGCTCCGGGTCGACAGCGCCGGCGACTTCGACCGGATCAAGCGATCCGGCAAGGTCGGCGTCCTGCTCGGCGTCCAGAACGCCGATCACTTCCGCCGGCCCGAGGACGTCGACCTCTTCCACGGCCTCGGCCAGCGCGTCAGCCAGCTGACCTACAACTCGCGGAACTGGATCGGCAGCGGCTCCACCGAGCGCCGCGACGACGGTATCAGTGACTTCGGGGCCACTATCATCGCCCGGATGAACAAGGTCGGGATGGCCGTCGACACCGGCCACTGCGGCGACCGGACCACCCTCGACGCCTTCGAGATCTCCAAGGCGCCGGTGCTGGTGACCCATTCCAACGTCCGCGCCCTCAACCCCGGCCACCCCCGCTGCAAGCCCGACGAGGTCATCCAGGCGGTCGGCAAGGCCGGGTCGGTCATGGGGATCACCGGGGTCCGGAACTTCGTCAAGAACAGCGAGCCGACCACGGTCGAGGACTATCTCAACCAGTTCGACTACGTGAAACAGATGATCGGCTCCGAGCATCTCGGCATCGGCAGCGACATCGACCTCAACGGCTACGATGACATGCCGCCCGAGGCCTACAAGCGGCTCAAGGCGGGCTACAAGGACAGTTATGCCTTCCGCGAGAAGATCGACATCGAGGGGATCGACCACCCGAAGCGGATGTTCGACGTGACCGAAGGCCTGATCCGCCGCAAGTACACCGACGCCGAGATCCTCGGCATCCTCGGCGGCAACTTCCGCCGGGTGCTGGCCGAGATCTGGAAGGGGATGCCCGCATGAAGACGCTGCGCAGGTCTGCCGCTGTCCTGTTTGCTGTTTCCTGTTTCCTGGTCGCTGGCGCACCCGCCCAGGCCCCCGACCTGAAGGCGCTCGACGCCTACATCGAGCAGGCCCGGAAGGACTGGAACGTCCCCGGCATGTCGGTCGGGATCGTCCGGAACGACTCGGTGGTCTTCCTCAAGGGCTACGGGGTGCGGGAGCTCGGCAAGCCCGACCCGGTCACGCCGAACACCCTCTTCGCCATCGGCTCCAACAGCAAGTCGTTCACGGCCACGGCGGTCGGCATGCTCGCGGATGACGGGAAGATGAAGTTCGACGACCGGGTCACCAAGTGGCTCCCCGAGTTCCAGCTTTTCGACCCGTACGTGACCCGCGAGTTCACCATGCGGGATGCCATGTCGCACCGGGCCGGTCTGGGACGGCGGGGCGACCTCCTCTGGCTGATGGGCGGCTACTCGCGCGCCGAGATCCTCCGCCGGGTCCGGTTTCTGGAGCCCAACGCGCCCTTCCGCACCGAGATGGGGTACCAGAACATGATGTTCCTCGCCGCCGGCGAGGCGGCCGGCCGGGCGGCCGGGATGAGCTGGGACGACCTGGTGACCTCACGGATCCTGCGGCCGCTCGGGATGCTGCGGAGCAACACCTCGGTGACCGGGTTCCGCCCGGGGGACGATGTCGCCCAGCCGCACGGGATGCGCGACGGCGCCGTGCGGCCGATCCCCTGGCGCAACATCGACAACATCGCGCCGGCGGGGTCCATCAACTCCAGCGCGGAGGAGATGACCCGCTACCTCCGGATGATCGTCGGCGGCGGGACCTGGGAGGGCAAGCTCCTGATCCGGCCGGCCCAGCTGGCGCAGATCGCCACGATCCACGTCCCGATGCTCGTGACGCCGGACACCCTGGTGCCCAGCATTCACTTCCGGGGCTACGGGCTGGGCTGGGGACTGAACGACTACCTCGGTCGCAAGGTCCAGTCGCACACCGGCGGGATCGACGGGATGCTCTCCTACATGTGGGCCGTCCCGGAGGAGAAACTGGGCATCATCGTCCTCACCAACAGCGACGCCCACAACATGGGGGCTGGCGTGGTCTACCGGATCCTCGACGCCTTCCTGAAGGGCCCGGGGCGCGACTACAGCGGCTACTTCCTGAAGCAGTATCGTGAGGCGCTGGCCCGCGCCGACTCCGCCCAGAAGCGGCAGGAAGCGGCCCGGGTCACCGGGACGAAGCCGAGCCTGCCGTTGGCGAGCTATGCCGGTGCGTATGCGGACAGCCTCTGGGGCGAGGCCCGGATCAGGGAAGCGGACGGCGCCCTGGTCATCGAGTACGGGGTCGGCGGAGCGCAGGGGAAGATGGAGCACTGGCAGTACGACACCTTCCGGATTACCTGGGCCGACGCCCAGTTCGGCACCAGCGCTGTGACCTTCCGCCTGGGCGCCGACGGCAAGGTGGTCGGGATGACCATCCCCAATCCGCAGATGCCCCTGGTGTTCAGCAGGCGGTAGGGGCGGGAAAAGGCGGGAGGGGGCGGGAAACAGCGGGAGACGGCGGGATTGCTTCGGGCCCTTCAGGTCACTCGCAATGACCCGTCACGACCTCCCGCTCTCTCCCGTCCTCTCCCGTTCTCTCCCGTCCTCTCCCGTCCTCTCCCGCCCTCTCCCGTCCCTACCGCCTCAACTCCGCGTACGCCGAGCGTGCGTAGAAGACGGTATCCGGCGGCACCGTCTGTGCCGTGGCCATCCCGCTGAGCGTCCCGCCCCGAAGCGTCAGCTTGAGCCAGATGGTATGCCGGTGCAGCCGGGCGTCGTCGGTCGGCATGCTGCCGGCGAACCGCCCCACGAAGACCGAGTCACCCAGCCAGGCCGTGTCCCAAAGCAGCGCGCGCGGCTGGTTGCCCAGGCTCGTCACCACGTCGCCATCCGGCTGGAAGGTCAGGGTGAACGGCTGGGTGCCCTGCCAGGTGCGGACCGTGCCGGTCCACTGGCCACTCAGTGCCGCCGGTGTGTTCCAGGCCGGCGGCCGCGGCGGCGTGGCCCGGGCCCGCCGCACCCGCAGCGTGTCCGCGTAGCGCGGCACCAGTGCCGCGACGATCTCTGACGCGATCCGCCCGACCGTTGCGTTGGAGGTCGTGTTGGCGAGCACCACCACCGCCAGGTCCTCGGCGGGGTAAAGGCCCAGCAGCGTGGCGACCCCAGGCATGCCGCCAGAGTGGGACACCCGGCGGAGCCCGTTCTCGTCGTTCTGGATCCGCCAGCCGATGCCATACTCGAGGTTGGGAATCCCGTGCACGCTGGTGTGCATCGCGTCAAGCGTCGAGTCCGCCAGGATCCGCTTCATGCCTGGCAGCCGGTTCTTGAGGTGGAACATCCCGAACCTGAGCAGGTCGTGCGCGCTGGTGTACACCGCCGAGGCGCCGCGGTGGTCGAAGTCGTACATCGGGACCCGCCGGCCCTGGGGGTCGTACCGGACGGCGGCGAAGGGCTCCAGGCCGGGCCCGACGTGGATCGAGGAACGGGTCATCCCGAGCGGCAGGAACACCTCGCTTCGCATGAAGTCGGCGTAGGTCATCCCCGAGGTCCGCTCGATGATGTGGTCGAGAACCCCGAAGCCGAGGTTGCTGTACTCGTAGGTCGATCCGGGGGGATAGACGGTGATCCCGTAGCGACTGATCGCCTCGTCCATCGAGGGGACCACGTCGGCGGCCCCGTCGTAGTAGAACATGTAGTGGAGGGGGAGTCCCGACGTGTGGTTGGCGATTCGGCGGACGGTGGCTCCGGAGGCGTCGCCCGCCAGGCCGGTGATCCGGCCGCGGCCCAGGTAGTCGTTGGCTGGCCGGTCGAGCTGCACCCGGCCGCGCTCCACCAGCAGCATCAGCCCGGTGGCGGTAATCGGCTTGGAGATCGAGGCCAGCGAGTACATGGTGTGCTCGGTGGCCGGCACCCGCCCCTCCCGGTCGGCCCAGCCGAACCCTTCCTGCCAGAGCACCCTCCCGCCCTTGGCGACCGCCACCGCGATCGAGGGGATGCCGCTGTCGGTGATCGCCGCCTGGATCGAGGCTCGCACCGCGGCAAATCGGTCGGGAGCCGGCTGCGCCCCGAGGGAGGAGGTGGTGATGAAGAGCAGGAGGAAGCCGAAGAGAGGACGCATCGGGGCAGCCGGTTGAGGGCGAGGATAGATTGCGACGGAACCCTGTTCCCCGCAACTTGCCGCCCTGCCGCCCTGCCGCCCTGCCGCCCTGCCGCCCTGCCGCCCTGCCGCCCTGCCGCCATGCCGACCTTCGAACTCGAAACGCCCGCTCCACTCGTCGACCTCGACGTCCTCGACCGCAACCTGGCGACGATG
>DASWBQ010000398.1:0-10168 GCA_036390535.1 Gemmatimonadales bacterium
CCGTGTTCCCCGCGTCCACCAGCCGGTCGAGCACCTGGATCAGCACCCGCACGTCCTCGAGGTGGAGGCCCGTCGTGGGCTCGTCGAGCAGGTAGAGCTTGTTGCCGTGCTTCTTCCCGGCCTGGATCAGCTCGCGGGCGATCTTGAGTCGCTGCGCTTCGCCGCCCGAGAGCGTCGTCGCCGGCTGGCCCAGCCGGAGGTAGCCGAGCCCCACCTGCTGCAGCTGCCAGAGAGCCGCGCCCAGTTTCGGCTGGTGGCGGAACCGGGTGATCGCGTCGTCCACGGTCCACTGCAGGACGTCGTGGATCGAGAAGCCGTTGATCTTCACGTCCAGCACCTCGCGGCGGAACCGGGTCCCGTTGCACATCTCGCACGGCACGAACACGTCGGCCATGAACACCATCTCGACCTGCACGTGGCCGGCGCCCTCGCAGGTGTCGCAGCGACCGCCCTCCAGGTTGAACGAGAAGGTGGCGGCGGTGTAGCCTCGCGCCCGCGACAGCGGCTGGTTGGCGAACAGCTCCCGGATCTCGTCGAACGCCTTTACGTAGGTCACCGGGTTCGAGCGGGGCGACCGGCCGATTGGCGACTGGTCCACCAGCAGGACGTCGCCGAGCCGGTCCCACCCGCGCAGCGACGCCACCTCGCCCACGGCCTCGCCCAGGTGGCTCTTGGCCGAGTGGCCGCCGTGCATCCGGGCCTCGAGCTGCCGGTAGAGGACGTCGTGCACCAGGGTGCTCTTGCCCGAGCCCGACACCCCCGTCACTGCGGTCAGCGTGCCCAGCGGGATGTCGGCGTCCACGCCCTGGAGGTTGTGGAGCGTGGCGCCGCGCACCTGGAGCCAGAGCGGTCCCGCGGGCCGCCGCAGGCTCGGGACCCCGATTCGGCGGCGGCCCGAGAGGTAGAGCCCGGTGAGCGTGTCGGTCGCGGTGGCGGGGGGGCCGGCGTGGACGACCGTACCGCCGCGTTCCCCCGATCCCGGGCCGAGTTCCAGCATGAAGTCGGCCTGGGCGATCGCCGCGGGGTCATGCTCCACGACCACCACGGTATTGCCGCCGTCGCGGAGCCGCCGCAGCAGCCCCAGCAGGCGGTCGGTGTCCCGCGGATGCAGGCCGATGGTGGGCTCGTCCAGCACGTAGAGCGCGTCCATCAGCCGCGCGCCGAGGGCGTTGCTGAGCGCGATCCGCTGGGCCTCGCCGCCCGAGAGCGTCCGGGTCTGCCGGTCCAGCGACAGGTATCCCAGCCCCACGTCCAGCAGGTAGCGCGTCCGTGCGGTGACTTCGTCGAGCACCAGCGCCGCGATCTGCCGCTCGCCCGGAGTCATCTCCACGGCGGCCAGCCACTGGTCCAGCACTTCCACCGTGTCGGCCGCCGCCTCGGCGATGGTCCGGCCCCCGACCCGGACGGCCAGCGCGTGGCTGTTGAGCCGGAAGCCGTGGCACTCGGGGCAGGTCATCGCCCGCTGGTACTGCCGCAGGAACACCCGGATGTACTGCTTGTAGCGCTTCTCCTCGAGCCCCTTGAGGAACGGGAAGATCCCGACGTAGCGGCCCACCTTGCCGTGCAGCAGCTCGCGCCGCGCGGCCGCCTTGAGCTTCGACCACGGGGCCTGCGGGTCGGCGCCCAGCTGCTTCGCCGCCTCCAGCACCATCCGCCGGCGGGTCTCGTACCTCGGCTTGGTCCAGGGGTCGATGGCCCCCTCGGCCAGGCTCCGCGACGGGTCGGGGACGATCAGCGACTCGTCGTATTCGAGGACGGCCCCGAAGCCGTTGCAGCCGCCGCAGGCGCCGCGCGGGTTGTTGAACGAGAAGAGCGCCGGCGTCATCGACAGGGCAGGGGTGTCGCACTGGCTGCAGGCCGGGAACTCGGTGAACCGGAGCCGGCCCCCCTGGTGGAGCACCAGGCAGATCCCCTCGCCTTCGGCGAATGCCAGCCGGGCCGCCTCGGTGATCCGGTCGGCCGCCTCCGGCATCGCCGTCAGCCGGTCGACCACGACGAGGATCTCCGACGAAGGGCGGCCGGGCAGCGCCTCCGCTCTCTGTTCTCCACTCTCAGCTCTCTGCTCGTCCAGCCGGACCGGGAGCCCATCCACCAGCAGCCTCACGAAGCCCAGCGCCTTCAGGTTGTCGACCAGCGCCTCCGGCGTCGCCCTGGCGGAGGGAGGGACAGGGAAGCAGACCTGGATCCGCTCCCCCTGAGGGACGGAGGTCGGTGTCGCCCTGCCGTCCTGCCGCCCTGCCGCTTCCAGCACCGCCTCAAGCACTCCCTGCGGCGTATCTCTCACCACCGGCGACCCGCAGTTCCGGCAGTACTGCTTCCCGACCCGCGCCCAGAGCAGCCGCAGGTAGTCGTACACCTCGGTCGCCGTTCCAACGGTGGAACGACTCGACACCACCGGGTTCCGCTGCTCGATCGCCACCGCCGGGGACAACCCCTCGAGGACGTCCACCAGCGGCTTGGGCATCCGCTCCAGGAACTGCTTGGCGTAGGTGGAGAGGGACTCGATATATCGCCGCTGGCCCTCGGCGTAGAGGGTGTCGAACGCCAGGCTGCTCTTGCCCGAGCCGGACGGCCCGGTCACCACGATCATCTGCCGGTGGGGCAGCTCGACCGTGATGCCCTTCAGGTTGTGCTGACGGGCGTTGACGATGCGGATGGGCACAGAACTGAAAGATAGGGCGGGAGAGGACGGGAGAGGACGGGAGAAAGCGGGAGAGAACGGGATGTATCCGGGTGACAGAGCCCGATGCGCGGCCGAGGTCTTCGACGTCCTTCCGCTCTCTCCCGCCCTCTTCCGCTCTCTCCCGCTTTCTCCCGCTTTCTCCCGACTATCTTCCCGATCAATGGCCACCCTTCTCACCCCCAAGGTCCTCCGCCGCGGCCTCGAGATCTCCCTCCTGATCTCCCTGGCGAGCTTCGTGGGGATCCTCCTCTACAAGGGCAACTACCGCGAGTTCCTGGCCTCCTTCGGCCGGATCGAGCCGGCTTGGATCCTGGTCGGAGCGGCGGTGGCCTCCATGGACTGGATCGGCGGGGGGCTGCGCCACTGGGTCATCTCGCGCCAGGTCTGGCCCCAGGCGACCCTCAAGGCGATGATCGTGGCCGGCGGCATGGGCGCCTGGGCGGGCTACGTCACCCCGGTCCATGCCGGTGCCTCCCCGATGATGGTCTACACCATGCGCCGCTACGGGATCCCGATCCCCGTGGGGCTGACGACCATCCTGATGTCCTTCATCACCACCGTCACCTTCTTCGCCGTGACCGGGCCGCTGGCCCTCCTGCTCGGCGGCGGGCGCTCGCTGATGGAGAAGGGAAACCTGCTCGGGCTCTCCCTGTTCGACCTCTTCGTCGGGTCGCTGACCATCTTCGGCGGGCTCGGCGCGCTCTTCCTCTTCCTGGTCCTCTTCCCGGGCCTCGCCCGCGACCTGACCCATCGCCTCGCCGACCGTCTTGGCCGCCGGAGCCGCCGGGTGGCCGGTCGGCTGGAGGGACTCCGGGCCGGCGTCGATCAGGCCCATGCCGCCCTGGTCACCTTCAACACCCCGCGCGGATGGCTGGCGCTGGGGATGGGCGTCCTCCTGACCGCGCTGGCGTACGCCCCGCGGCTGTTGAGCGGCTACGTGGCCCTTCGGGTGATTGGGATCGAGGCCCATTTCGTCGACGTGCTGCTGCTGCAGATCCTCATCACCTTCCTGCTCTACTTCGCCCCGACCCCCGGGGCCTCGGGGATCGGCGAAATCCTGAGCGCCCTGGTGATGCAGGTGTACGTCCCCAAGGGGCTGGTCCCGCTCTACACCCTCTTCTGGCGGCTGTTCATCACCTACGGCACCGTGATCGTGGGATCCGCGGTCTTCTACTCCTGGGTGCGCAAGGGACTCAAGAGCCTGGAGGCCATCGGTGCCGAGGCGGCCGGATGACGTTGCTTGCGGCACCTCGGGTCGGCCGATACGTTTCTCGTTTGGACGTCTGGCCCTATCCCGGACATCATCGACTCAATGGAACTTGAATTCGGCGGTCGACGGTACCCCGTCCCGCCTGATGAGCTGATCCTCGGTGCCGATCCCGCCGCCGGCCTGGTGTTGCCCGGCGCCGAGCCGCGGCATGCGGTGGTGCGCCGGCTGGGCGATCGCATGGCGACGGTGCGGGTCGCCGCCGAGGGCGCCCGGATCCTGGTCAACGGCGTCGCGGTGGGCGCCGAGCCCACCCCGCTGCTGCATGGCGATGTCCTCGAGATCGGAGCGCACCGCATCACCGTCCTCAACCCTGGCCACCCTGCCGGCGGTCCCGACTCCATCCCCGAGGGGGCCCGCGAGCGCCTGCACGACACCCTCTTCGGGGTGCCCCGGCCCGCGGGCCTGAACCGTCCGGTGGCGGGACCCGGTCCGGTCGCGCCCGGCGCTCCCGCCACGCGCCGCGTCCCCGCCTGGGTGATCGTGGCCGGCATCGCCGGGATCGTCCTCCTGGCCTGGCTTCTGCTGAGCTGACATGCACGTCACCTGCGCCGCCGGCACCGACAAGGGCGTTGTCCGCTCCGGCAACGAGGACTTCCACCTGATGCAGCTCGACCGGGGCATCTTCATCGTCGCCGACGGCATGGGCGGTCACGCCGCCGGCGAGGTCGCGAGCGAGATGTGCGTGCACATCATCGCCGAGGAGATGGGCAGCTTCCGCGGGCTGCCGGACGCCGATGTGGCCGCCCGCCTCTTCAAGGCGGTCCAGAGCGCCAACGGCGCGATCTACCGGCGGACCACGGTCGAGAAGGACAAGCGCGGGATGGGCACCACGGCCACCGCCATGATCCTCTTCCCGAAGCGTTACCTGATCGCCCAGGTCGGCGACAGCCGGGCCTACATCCTCCGCAACGGGGAGTTCACCCAGGTCACCAAGGACCACTCCTACGTCCAGGAACAGGTCGACGCCGGCCTGCTCACCGCCGAGCAGGCCCGCACCCATCCCTACGCCAACGTCATCACCCGCTGCGTCGGCTCCAACGAGGAAGTGATCCCCGACATCTATTTCGGGAACCTCGAAGCGGGCGACGTGGTCCTCCTCGCCTCCGACGGCCTCACCGGGATGCTCGAGGACGACCAGATCGCCAAGGTCATGACGAACGGCGGGGAACCCCGCCAGTGGATCGAGAAGCTGATCGCCGACGCCAACCGGCGGGGCGGCCTCGACAACATCACGGCCATCATCATCCGGGTCGACTCGGTGGACTGAACCGCCGAGAGCGGATAGCGGAGAGGGGAGAGCGGATGCTGCCAGGTCCACTCTCCCCTCGTTGTTTCTTGCTTTCTGCTCTCTACTCTCTACCCTCCACTCTCAGATCCACCGCCCACCCCACCGGCCTCGCGGCGCCCGGGCTCCCGCCCACCAGGACGCCCCGCACCCGGCTCGGCGTCGCCCGCAGCGGCACCCGGAGGGTCGCCGTGGTGGCGCCGCGGCGGACCACCGCACGCACCGCCGCCGTGGCGACGTCCCGGTCGCTCGCGTAGAAGGTCAGCGTGTCCGGCAGCGCCTGGCCCGGCTTCGCCCGAACCGTCAGCACCAGCACCGTGTCAGCGAGCCGGACCGCGACCGCCGGCCCGCCCGCCCGGGGCTGCCTCGCCTCGGAAGTCTGCTGCACCGCCGTCCACTCTCGACTCACGACGCTCGACTCTCGACTGCCGGGCGTCGCCCACCCCAGCTGCAGGCTGAGCCGGGCGACCCCCGGCAGGCAGACTTCCTTGCACACCCCGTAGCGGACCTCCGCGCCGATCCGGGCCGGGCTGGCCGCGACCACCAGCGGGACCAGGACTGTGGTCCGGAGCACGGTCTCTCCGTGCATGACGTGGGTCAGGATGCCGGCGATGTCGTACAGCTCGGGGACCGGCCACGCCAGCGAGTCGGTCCGAAACCCGGGGGGGACGGTCCACGCCACGCTGGTGGCGATGCCCGCCTGGCCCGGGTTGCGCCAGTAGATGTGCCAGCCCGGCTCCGGCTGGAAGCGGAGCGCCAGTCGCAGCGGCTGGCCCGGCGTCGCGGCATGGTGCTCGGGGACCAGGCTGATCACCACGTGGGGATTGGCGACCGTTTCCTGCGCTCCCGCCCCCGGCGCGGCGGCGAGGGCCGCCACCAGGAAAAGCGACGGTCTCATAGCAGCGTGCCCGCCGCGGCGATCGCATCGACCGACATGCCCGCCACCCGCACCGCCCCCGAGAGGTCACGGGCCGGCGGCCGGGCCGTGAACACCCGGAGCCGCCGCGCCGTCCGGTAGAGTTCGTCGGCGATCCGGGGCAGGCCCAGCTGGCCGGCCCGGCCGGCTTCGGTCAGCCGTTCGACCCGCCCGTCGCGGAGCCGGAGCGGCAGGTCCACCGAAAGCATGTTCGCCCGGGAAGGGAAGTCGAGCAGCAGTTCGCCCGGGGCGAGCCCGGCCTCGACGGCCAGCCGGTCCTCCACCTGCTCCAGGACCGCCGGGTCATCGGCGATCCACGCCGCCGCCTCGGGGATCTCGCTCGCCGGCAGGTCGAGCGCCCGCTTGTAGAGACGACGCTCCCGCACCGCCGCGGCCAGCGTCCCGCGGTCCTCGTCCACCAGCACCTGCATGAAGGCGTCGTCGGTGAGCCCCGCCACCCGGTCCGGCGTTACCACGCCCTGCCGGACCGCGTCGCGTACCGCCCGCTTGAACATGCAGGTCGCGCTCCGCACCGCGTGATGCCAGTAGACATTCCGGTACATCTGGTACTTGGCGAAGAGGAGGGATTCCAGGGCCGAGATGCCCTTCTCGTGCACCCCGATCTCTCCGCGGGGTGCGGTTTCCCGCCCGCTCCCGTCCTCTCCCGCCCCTTCCCGCACGAGCGTCAGCGAGGCCAGCAACCGATCCACGTCCACCGTCCCGTACGGCACGCCGCACATCCGGGCGTCGCGGCTCAGGTAGTCGATCTTGTCCAGGTCGAGCGTGCCGGAGATCAGTCCCTGGAGGGGACTGGCGCTCCGGCCCCGGATCAGGAGCCCGATCTCCTCCACCAGGGCGTTGCCGCCCAGCGACCGGAGCCGCGCGCCGAGGTCCCCCTCGCCCAGCAGCTGGACGCCCCGGGCCTCGTGGGAGAGGAATCCCGCCTCTTCGAGCCCGTGGGAGAAGGGGTAGTGCCCGATGTCGTGGAGCAGGGCGGCGAGGGCGACGGCCTGACGGTCGGCGGCGCTGACGCCGTCGAGCTCCCCCCGCTGGTCCAGCGAGGCGAGCGCCCGGCGGGTCAGGTGATAGGCGCCAAGTGCGTGCTCGAACCGGGTGTGCGTCGCGCCAGGATAGACCAGGAAGGCGTGGCCGACCTGGCGCACGTACCGGAGCCGCTGGACGGTCGGGGTGTCGAGCACCGACACCGCCACCGCGTCCAGCGTGATGTTGTCCCAGAGGGGATCGCGGACGAAAGTCATACGTCGCACGTCGTAGGTCTTACGACTTACGACATCCGACTTGTGATTCACTTCGGTCCCGCCGCCGCCACCGCCGCCGGGACCTCGCTGGCGAACGCCGCGAAGTTCTTCCGGAACATCTCCGCCAGCTTCCCCGCCTGGGCATCGTAGGCCGCCGGATCGGCCCACGTGCTCCGCGGCGCCAGCACGTCGCTCGGCACGCCGGGCACCTTGCTCGGCACCTCGAGCCCGAAGACCGGGTCGGTGACGAAGTGGACGTGATCCAGCTGCCCCGACAGCGCCGCGGTCACCATCGCCCGCGTGAAGCCGAGCTTCATCCGGTGGCCGGTGCCGTGGGCCCCGCCGGTCCAGCCGGTGTTCACCAGCCAGACCCGCGCCCCGTGCCGCGCGATCTTCTCGCCCAGCATCTTGGCGTAGACGCCCGGATGCAGCGGCAGGAAGGGCGCCCCGAAGCAGGCCGAGAAGGTCGCCGACGGCTCAGTCACGCCGCGCTCGGTCCCCGCCACCTTGGCGGTGTAGCCCGACAGGAAGTGGTACATCGCCTGCTCGGGGGTCAGCCGCGCGATCGGCGGCAGGACCCCGAAGGCGTCCGCGGTCAGGAAGACGATGTTCTTCGGGTGGCCGGCGAAGCCGCTCGGCTCGTGGTTCGGGATGAAGTCGATTGGGTAGCTGGCCCGGGTGTTTTCGGTGATCCGGTCGCTGTCGAAGTCGATCAGCCGGGTGTGCGGGTCGAGCACGCAGTTCTCCAGCACCGTCCCGAACATCTGGGTCGCCGCGTAGATCTCCGGCTCGCCCTGCGGGGACAGCCGGATCGCCTTGGCGTAGCAGCCGCCTTCGAAGTTGAAGATGCCTTCGTCGCTCCAGCCGTGCTCGTCGTCCCCGATCAGCTTCCGGTTCGGGTCCGCGGACAGGGTGGTCTTGCCCGTCCCCGACAGGCCGAAGAAGATCGCCGTGTCCCCGGCCGGGCCGACGTTGGCGGAGCAGTGCATCGGCAGGACGCCCTGCGCCGGCAGCAGGTAGTTGAGCACCGTGAAGATCGACTTCTTCATCTCGCCCGCGTAGCGCGTGCCGCCGATCAGGATCGCCCGCTTGTCGAAATTGAGGACGATGAAGGTGCCGCTCCGGGTCCCGTGCCGCGCCGGGTCCGCCTGGAATTCGGGGGCGTGATAGACCGTGAAGCCGGGGGCGAAATCGGCCAGGTCGGGGAGGCCGGGCCGGACGAACATGTTCCGGACGAAGAGGGCGTGCCAGGCGTTGGGGGTCACGAACCGCACCGGCAGCCGGTAGTTGGCATCGGCGCCGCCGAAGAGGTCCTGCACGAAGACCTCCTCGAGCCCGTTGAGGTGCGCCATCACGTCCGCCAGCAGGGCGTCGAACTGGGCCGTCGACACCTTCTTGTTCTTCTCCCACCAGATCCGGCCGGCCGAGCTGGGTTCCTCGACGACGAACTTGTCGTTGGGCGAGCGGCCCGTGTGCGGGGCGGTGATGGCCACGAAGGCGCCCCGGGTGGTGAGCTGGCCTTCCTGCCGCCGCAGGGCGTGCTCGTACAGCTCCATGTAGCGGAGGTTGGCCCACACCCGCTTCGGGTGCAGGCCCTGCGCGGAGAGATCGAACGACGGGGCGACAGCGGTCGACGCGGACATAGGCTCCAGGGGGTGATGGACACCGGCCAACGGCACCGGGAATACCGGCTGGGCAAAGCCCCTAAAAATCGCTCCCCGCGGTCCCGGATGCAATGCCGAAACCCTGCAACCCGTTGTCGGAATGACAGATAGGGAGAGAGGAAGAGAGCGAGAGAGGGAGAAGAAGAACAGCACCGCGCCCCTCCCTCTCGCCGCTTTCTCTCTCTCTCTCTCTACTGTTCTCTCCCTGCGAACGCCCTCAGCCTCCTCAGCATCCTCCGGTCGTTGCTCACCTCGTCCTCCCCCTTCGGCGTCTCGAGGATCTTCGGCACCTTCGCGAACCGCGGATCGGTCATCAGCCGCCGGAACGGTTCCCGCCCCAGGCTGCCCTCGCCGATCAGTTCGTGCCGGTCCACCCGCGAGCCCCGCGGGGTCTTCGAGTCGTTGAGGTGAAGGCACCACAGCCGGTCGAGCCCCAGCCATCGGTCCCAGGTGTCCCAGACGGCGTCGAAGTCGTCCCGGAGGTCGTATCCGGCCGCGAAGAGGTGGCAGGTGTCGGCGCAGAACCCGACCCGGTCCCGGACGTCGCGCCCGATCCGGTCACGAAGCTCCGCCAGCTCCTCGAATCGGGCCCCGAGCGCCGTGCCGCTGCCGGCCGTCGTCTCGAGCAGGACCCGGACCCCGTCCACCCGCCGGAGGCTTTCGGTATAGCGGGCGGCATTCCGCCGCAGCCCTGCATCACGGTCGTCGATGTAGTTGCCCGGGTGCGACACGAGATGGCCGATTCCGAGGGTCTGGCAGCGCGCCAGTTCGGTGGTGAAAGACGTTGTCGATCTTTCACTTAGCGTGGGGTCGGGCGAGGCCATGTTGATGAGGTACGAATCGTGCCCGACCACGTAGCCGATGCCATGCTCCTGCAGCGCTGACTGGAACGCCGCGGCGACCTCGGGCCCGATCCTGGGGTCCCGCCATTGGCTGGGGGTCTTGGTGAACACCTGGATCGCCGTCGCCCCGATCGCCTTGCCCCGCGCGGGGGCCAGATGAACTCCCCCTCGCGTGGACACATGGGCGCCGACAATCCGTTGCCGCTGATGATCGGGGCCCATTCGTCTCCGGGTGAGCTGATGCAGGAT
>DASWBQ010000399.1:0-5515 GCA_036390535.1 Gemmatimonadales bacterium
TGGGCCGGCTGGGCCGGAGCCAGGGCTGCCCGGCGGTGCGGGACGAGATCTCGGGCGAGATCATCAGGACGATCAAGGGCGGGACGGTCCTGTTCGGCTACTACCACGACCCCGAGTGGGAGTCGAAGTCGCCGTTCCTGAAAGCCAGCTAGGCGGTTGGGCGGTTGGGCGGTTGGAGGGGCGGCCAGGAGCGGCCGCCCCTATTATTTCCAGAACCTCGACATCTCTCCTCCTTCCCTGGGACGCCTCCATGCGGCTCCGTCGTCTCGTTCCCCTCCTGGCGCTGGCGACCTGGCTGCCGGCCGCACCTTCTCGCGCCGACGCGCAGGAGCGTGTCGCCACCCGCAACAACGGGCCGGATCCCCTCCCGATGGGCACCGTGAAGGGGGAGAAGGTGCGCCGGCTCGTGATCCGCGGTGCCACGATCGTCTCCGGCCGGGGCACCCCGGGCACCAATCGCGGCATGCCGCCGGAAGGCCCGGTGGACATCGTGATCGAGGGCAACACCATCGTGGACATGGTCCCGATGGACGCCGTCAACGCGGCGGGATATGGCCGGAACTTCCAGCGCCCCACCGGTGACCTGGTCATCGACGCGACCGGGATGTTCGTGATCCCCGGGCTGGTGGAGATGCACGCGCACCTCCCGCCGGCTGGCAGCGAGTACGGGCCACGCGGGCTCGACTACGCCTATCGCCTCTACCTTGGGCACGGTGTCACCACCGTGCGCGACGCCGGCACTGGCCCGGGGCTCGCGCTCATGACCGAGCAGCGGCGGCTGTCCGACGCCAACCAGCTGGTGGCGCCGCGGCTGGTCCTCTGTCAGCGCTGGCCCCTCCCGCTCCGCGAGTGGGACGAGGGCAACACCCCGGCGAAGGCCCACGCGATGGTGCGGCGGTTCCGGGAGCAGGGCGCCGACTGCGTCAAGATCTCCAAGAGCCCGGGCCAGTACCCCGACGTCCTGAGGGCGGCGGTGGCCACGGCCGACTCCCTCGGCATTTTCGTGATGGTGGATCTCAAGGTCTCCGAGACTGACGCCGTGGTGGCCGCCAATGCCGGCGTCCGGAGCCTCGAGCACTGGTACGGCGTCCCTGACGCGGCCCTCACCGGCTCGCAGAACTTCCCCGGCGACTACAACTACTGGGACGAGCTGGACCGGTTCCGCTGGGCCGGGCGGCTCTGGGCGGAGGCCGATCGCCACCCGGCGCGCCTGGACGCGGTGATCGACCTGATGGTGCAGCGCCGCATGAACTGGAACCCCACCATGGCCACCTACGAGGACAACCGCGACGTCTGGCGCAACCAGGGACTCCCGGTGCGGGAGACCCTCATGCACCCGTCGGAGGTGGCCGCGGGGCCCGATTCCAGCATTCACGGGGCCTTCAAGCGGGAGTGGAAGACCAGTGACGAGATCGCCTGGCGGGAGAACTTCCGGCTCTGGATGAAGTGGCTCAAGGCCTTCCACGAGCGGGGCGGGCTGCTCACCGCCGGGAGCGACGAGAGCGGTATCGGCGGGATCGCCCTGATCCGCGAGCTGGAACTCCTCCAGGAGGCGGGGCTCCACCCGATCGACGTGATCAGGGTGGCGACCACCAATGCCGGGCAGGCGCTCGGCTGGGAAAAGCACTGCGGCATCCGGGTGGGATGCGTGGCCGACCTGGCAGTCATCAACGGCAGTCCCATCGAGAACTTCAAGGTCATGTACGGACGCGGGTATGGCGTCTACGGGCTGGTCCCCCGGACCGAGCAGTGGCGCCACGGCGGGGTGGCCTGGACGGTCAAGGATGGCGTGGTCTTCGATGCCCAGGCCCTCTTGCGGGAGGCGGAGTGGTACGTCCAGCAGGAAAGGAGGCGCCTGCACCCGCAGTGAGCCGGGGACCTCTGTCCGCCGCCGTGGCCTGCGGGGTGGCGCTCCTGGCCGCCGCTCCCGGCGGCCTCCGCGCCCAGGCCGTGGTCAAGGGGCGCCTCCTCAGCCAGCAGGCCAGGCACCCGCTGGCCGACGCGGAGGTGGTGATCCAGGAACTCAAGCGCTCCGCCGCCACCGACGATTCCGGGTACTTCCGCCTTGCCGGCGTTCCTCTCGGTGTCCATGAAGTGCTCTTCAGACGGATCGGCTTCGTCCCGGCCTACGCCACGCTCCGGGTCGAAGCGGCCGACAGTGTCACTCTCGAGATCCTGATGGAAGCGGTGGTCCCCGAACTCGAGACCATCATCGTGACGGCTCCGCGGGTGACCGCCTCGCGGATGACGGCGTTTCTGGACCGGATGCGTACCGGTCAGGGGAAGTACCTCACCCCGGCGCAGCTGCGCAGCCGGGAGATGGATCAGCTCAGCGACATCCTGAGGGAGAAGGGTGTGCGTGTCGTCCCGGACCCCCGGGCCTTCGCCGAATACGCGTATGGTCGGTCGGGACGGGGACGGCGGTGTCCGATGCGGGTCGTGCTGGATGGACTGGACCTCCGCGGGGACCTGGGCGCGCCCGCCGACCTCAGGCGGGTGGAGGTCCGGCGGCTCGAGGCGATGGAAATCTACCTCAGCGAGACCACCGCACCGGCCGAGTTCGGGGGACCTGGGCCGAACAGCTGCGGCCTGCTCGTCCTCTGGACCAGGCCGCGATAGGTCATGTCATCGGGGGCGCGGGGCCGCCTCTGCGGTACGCCGGGCGCCCGGGTGTTATTATTCGGGCTTGTTCAGAAGCTCCTCGTCCTTGTCCCCTCATCGCTCAGGTGTCTCCGAATGAAAGCTGCATCCCTGTTTGCTGCCCTTCTTGTGCTCGGTGGAGCCGCCAGCGCCTCGGCGCAGCAGGAATCCGCCAACATGAAGATCGTGGCCGAGAAGATCCGCGCCGACAAGAAGCTCCTCGTGGCCAGCAACATGGGCCTGACCGAGGCCGAGGGCGCCAAGTTCTGGCCGGTGTACGACGCCTACCAGGCCGACCTCCAGAAGCTGACCCAGCGGACCGTCACCCTCATCAAGGACTACGCCGCCAGCTACAAGGCGATGACGGACGACGTGGCGGGGAAGCTGCTGAACGACATGGTGGCGATCGAGAAGGACCGGGCCGCCCTGATGGCCTCCTACCAGCCGAAGTTCGCGGCCACGATCCCGATGACGAAGGTGGCCCGCTACTACCAGATCGAGAACAAGGTCCGCGCGGTGATCCAGTACGAGCTGGCCGACGCGATTCCCCTGATTCACTGACCTGGTTCCCGAAGTCATGCGGCGCCGCCCCGATGGGACGGCGCCGCAGTCATTTTCCGGGACCCGGGCGAATCACCGCCCGGCCGGCTCGAACCCCCATTCCTCATAGACATCCGGGAGCCGCTCCCGCACCCACGCGGGGCTGAGCCCGAACTGCTCGAGCGAATAGTCGTGCCCGCTCCGGTGGCTGCGGCTCCGGGCCAGCTCCGCGGACAGCTCCTCCCTGACCTCCTCGGTCAGCGCAATCCCGAAGTGCCGGTAGATCCGCTCGACCTGCGCCCCGGGGTCGGCGACCAGGTCGTCATACCGGATCGCGAGCAGCCGTTCCGGGGCCAGCTCGGTCCGCAACTCCTGCAGCCGCCGGTAGTAGGTCACCGCGCTCTCCGCGAACGACCTGACCTCGGGCCCGTCCAGCCGGATACCGGGTGAATGGGCCCGCCATGGCACCGTGAACATGCTGAGCATCGACGGGATCGCTTCGGCCGGATCCCGGACCAGGAGGACGAAGCGGGCATCAGGGACCGCTTCGAGGACCGTCTCGACCCGCCCCCCCATGAGCGCGTTCTTGGCGAGGAGTGTCCTGGCGCCGCCATGCACGTGCTGGTGCCGCTGCAGGAAACGCCGGTAGTAGCGGGCCAGCCGGCTGCGCGTCGAGGGCGGCAGGCGGTCCGGGAAGAAGGATTCCGGAAAATCGGCCGGCCACGGAAACAGCAGGACGATGGCCGGGGACAGCAGCGGCCAGAGCCAGATCATCTCGTCTTCCTCGGCGCGGTCGAGCCCGGTGTGGTGGATTCCCTCCCACCCGGCGAAGGCCTTGCGACTGATCCAGCCCGCGGAGCGGTGCAGCGGCCCCCCGACCAGCCGGTCGATCCGTGACACCGCCTGCACCAGCCGCATCAGCAGGGCGGAGGGGAACAGGGTTTCGTAGAGCTTGATCCAGGTGAACTGCGGGTCGAGGCAGAGGAGCCGGTGGAGCCAGGTGGTGCCGCTCCGCGGCGTCGCGACGATGTAGACGGGACGCTCGACCCGGGCGTGGCGGTAGCCGGGTTGCAGCAATTCGTCGAGCAGCATCCCGGCGAGGCCCAGCAGGCCGAGGGCGGCCACCACGACGCCGAACCCCAGCACGAAGAGGAAATGCAGCGGCCGGAACCGGGCGAGGGAGAGCCCCAGAGCCCGGGCGGCCAGATCGAATCGGAAGATCATGCGCGAAAACTGGGCGGTCGCGGTGGCCGGCGCGAGGGAACACGGCCGTTCCCGGGGGTGCGGCGCCCGCGATCGACCGGGCCGCCTTCCGGGAGAGTCACCCAGCGTCTCCCGGGAGGAGGGAGGGGGACAGGCCAACTGGCCTGCCCCCCTGGGTGCTGCGGATCAGCAATGTCGTGGGGGCGGCCACTCGGAACAATCGATCCAAAGGGCTGGTTGGGATGGAGATCGAAGGAGCTAGACTCGGAACCGGCCAGATCCCCCGCACCCCGGGCCTCGAGAGGGCTACTTCACGAGTGGCGGCAGGACGCGAATGGGCGTGCTGCTGGATCCACCCACGAAGCCGCTCCCCAGCTGGCCGATGCCGTTGGCGCCCCAGCAGTACGCCAGGCCCTCGGCATCGAGCGCACAAGTGAAGATCCCGCCGGCGCTGATCACGGGGAACACGCTGGCTTTCGCCGTCCAGTAGACCGGCCGGCTCGCACAGGACACGGTTCCTCCCTTCCCCCCGCCGTCCGGGCACCTCTCCCCGGTCGAGGGAACTCCAAGCGCCCCGGTTTCGTTGTTGCCCCAGCAGGCGATGCGCCCACCGGTCGTCACCGCACAGGCATGCTCGGCCCCGACGGTCAGGCGGCCGTATCGCTCGACCCCATCAATCGGCAGGGGGGCCGGCTGGTTGGCGTCGGTCCCGTTCCCGAGCCGCCCGCGAGAGCCCTCGCCCCAACAGTAGACCGCCCCATTGACGGTCAGACCGCAGGTGTACTGGAACCCGGCCCCGATGCTCCTGAACAAGTGCCCCCCCACCACCGGTGTCGGCGTCGGTTCGGCGGGCCACCAGAGGTCCGGCGGCGGGAAGTACCCAATGCCGATCTCTCCGGATACGAAGCCCCCCCAGCATAGCGCGGCGCCGGAGGCGAGCAGACCGCAGTTGTGGAGCGAACCGCCGGTGAGCGTTGTGAAGGCGTGTCCGCCCACCACGGGGACGGGAGTCGGGCTGGTGAACAGCTCGAGGTCCCCGGTCCCAAGCTCTCCCCACCCATGACTCCCCCAGCAGAATGCCTTGCCGGCCGACGTGAGGGCGCAGGAGAACTCACTGCCGGCACTCACCTGG
>DASWBQ010000400.1:0-3232 GCA_036390535.1 Gemmatimonadales bacterium
CACCCGGCGGCGCTCCTCGAGCGCCAGCGCGGGGAGCCGCCGGAGGATGGCGGTGAGCACCCCGCTCTTCCGTCCCAGGACGGCGATCGACTCCGCCTCGAGGGCAGCCGCGTCCATCCCGGGGACCGCCAGGAGGCGGGCCTCGAGTTCGTCCAGGGACGGGAGATCAGTCGAATCGGTCATCGGCACGCACCGTAGGGAACGCGATGGGGCCGTCCGCGGCAGCGGGCGGCCCCACCCGGTGTGGAACCGTGGCGGGCCGGGCCCGCCGCCCAGCGGTCAGCCCTGGCTCTTGGCCAGCTCCACGACCTTGGCAAAGGCGTCCGCGTCACGGACCGCCAGGTCGGCCAGCAGCTTCCGGTCAATCGCCACGCCCGCCTTCGCCAGCCCGGCGATCAGCCGGCTGTAGGACAAGTCGTGCAGGCGCGCGGCCGCGTTGATCCGGGTGATCCAGAGCCGCCGGAAATCGCCCTTCTTCTTGCGGCGATCGCGGTAGGCATACCGCATCGCCCGTTCGGCGGTCTCCTTGGCGGCCTTGTACAGCTTGCTCCGCCCGCCACGGGCGCCCTTGGCACCGGCCACGATCTTCTTCTTGCGCGCGTGATGCGCGACACCGCTCTTGACGCGAGGCATGCTATCCCTCCTAGGCCTGCAGCAGGCGGATGGTGCGCGGGAAGTCGGCCGAACTCACCAGGGCCGGCTTGCCCAGGGCGTTCTTCCGCTTCCGGGTCTTCTTGGTCAGGATGTGGCGCTTGTTCGCCTTGTTCCGCTTGATCTTGCCGGAACCGGTCATCGTGAAGCGCTTCATCGCGGCGCGCTTCGTCTTCATCTTCGGCATCGGACTTCCTTCCGTAGTCATCCGCGTCAGCGCGGAGCCATCACCATCGTCATGTTCCGGCCTTCCAGCCGCGCGTCGAATTCGATCTTGCCGACGTCGGCCAGCGCCTCGGCAACCCGGTCCAGGACCGCCTTGCCCATGTCGGGGCGCGCCATCTGCCGGCCGCGGAACATCATCGTCACCTTCACCTTGTTCCCTTCGGTCAGGAACTCGCGGGCGTGACGGGTCTTGAAGTCGAAGTCGTGATCGTCGATCCCGGGACGGTACTTCACCTCCTTGATCTGGATCACGTGCTGCTTCTTCTTCGCCGCCCGGGCGGCCTTGGCCTCCTCGAACTTGAATTTCCCGTAGTCCATGATCTTGACCACGGGAGGCCGGGCCGTCGGTGCCACCTCGACCAGGTCGAGCCCCTTCTCCTCCGCCCTCGCCAGCGCCTCCTCGATCGGCAGGACGCCCAGTTGCTGGCCGTCGTCGCCGATGACGCGCACCGGGCTGATCCGGATCATCCGGTTGATCCGCACCCGCTTCTCACGTTCGTTGGTGGACAGTGCACTCCTCCGCGCCAGTAACGAAAAACACCCCGGCTGTGCGGGGTGTCCTGAGCAGCGCCCCCGGGAGCCGGTCAGGCGCGGGGATGTGGTCGGGACCCGTTCGCCAGCCTGCAGCTTGGGGTGGGAGGCACCAGGCCCCCGCTTCTATGAACGTGCAAAGCTAGCGGATATCCCCCGCCCGGTCAACGGGTTGCGACCCCGCCGATCCACCCTGCCACCTGCCGCGCCAGCCAGGCGAGCACCTCATCCTGGCGCGGGCCGTCCCGGTAGCCGACGCGGAAATCGTGGTCTCCCCCGTCGAGGAGAACCAGGGAAGCCCGAGCTCCCAGGGCCGCCACCACGGGGCGCAGCAGCGCCAGGTCGGCCAGGCGGTCACGCGTCCCCTGGAGAAAGAGCAGCGGCAGGTGGGTGGTCGCGAGGTGGTCCCCGCGTGCCGTCGCCGGCGCCCCGGCCGGATGCAGGGGAAACCCGAGGAATACCAGCCCCTGGACACCATGCAGCGGGCGATCCGCCTGGGCCATCGAGGTCATCCGGCCCCCCATCGACTTGCCCCCGGCGAACAAAGGCAGGCCCTCGGCCAGCAACCCCGCTGCGTTCACGGCAGCGCGGGCGGTGGCCTGCAGAACGGCGGCGACGTCCGGCCGCTTGCTCCCCCGCTGCATGTAAGGGAACTCGTATCGCAGGGTGGCCACCCCCTCGAGCGCCAGGGCCTGCGCTGCGCCCTCCAGGAAGTGATGCCGCATCCCCGCGCCCGCCCCGTGCCCCAGCACCAGCAGGGCAAGGGCTCCCTCGGGCCGGACCAGGACCGCGTCCACGCTTCCCACCCGTGGTGAGACCGAGAGGCTGAGTGCCCGCACCGCGTCGTTCATGACCGACGCCGGACCACCTCGGCCAGCTCGGGTTCTCCGCCACCGAGCGTCACCCGGGCGGAGAGCACCTCGGGGTCATGCTCGAAGATCAGGCGCCATTGGTGGGCGGCGGCCTCCCTCACGAGCTGCCGCTTGCTCTCCAGGGTGCGGAGCGGTTCGAGGTCGTAGCCCATGATCCACGGCAAGGGAAAGTGCGCTGCCGTCGGCATCACGTCGCCGAGGAACAACAGCCCCTCGCCGCCGTCCTCGACCAGGAGACTCTGGTGCCAGGGCACGTGACCCGGCGTCAGGCGGGCATGAATGCCGGCGAGAATCGAGACGTTCCCGTCTGCCAGATGCCAGCGGGAGGCGGCGGTGACCGGGGCGAAGTTGGGCGGCAGGTAGCTGGCCCGGGTCCGCTCGTTGGTATGGCCGGCAAAGTCCAGTTCGTGCCGCTGGACCACGTAGGTGGCATTCGGAAACGCCAGGCCGATGGTGCCATCGGCCCCCAGACAGGTATTGCCGCCGGCGTGATCGAAGTGCAAGTGGGTGTTGATCACCCAGCGCACTTCGGCGGGCGGGACGCCGAGTTCGACCAGGGCATCCTCGAGCTGGGTGGCCCCGTGGACCCCGGAGTTCTCGATTCCGTAGATGTCCCGGAACTTGGGAGCTTCCTTGTTGCCGAGTCCGGTATCGATCAGCACCGGCCCGTCGGGGTGCTCCACCAGCAGGCAGCGCATCGCCAACGGGATGCGGTTCCGCTCGTCCGGAGCGATCCGCTTCTGCCAGAGGGGCTTCGGTACGACCCCGAACATCGCCCCCCCATCGAGATGCTGCAGGCCCGCCTCGAGGGTATGGCACCGGAGCCGGCCGACGGTGAAGGAGTGAGTGAGGGGCATTCGTCGAAGTGAGGAGTGAGGAGACAGCTGCCAAACACCGAACAGGAAACAGGGAACAGGAAACAGAGAACAGGAACGGCATTTCGTTCCGCTACC
>DASWBQ010000401.1:0-3849 GCA_036390535.1 Gemmatimonadales bacterium
CCGCCGCCCACCGGACCGCGCGGGCGGGAAGATCGCCGATGCCGGTGCCGACGTCGAGCAGGGTCAGGCGGCTGGATCGAATCCGGTTTCCAGGGTCGCCGGCCTCCAGCAGACGGCTGAGGCCGTAGCGGATCGCCGCCCAGCCGCCGAACCACCAGTTGGCACGGGCGATGTTCCGGAGCGAGAGGGCCACCGTCGCCGGATCGGCGGCGGGGTCATCGAGGAGCTCCGTCCCGTGCGGGGAGAGTGCCAGCCGGCTCATGCCGGCGCGAGGTCGAAGTAGCCGCCCCGGTAGTAGAGCAGGGGGCGACCGTCCGCGGTGCTCCCCCCGACCACCCGGCCCACGACGATGGTGTGATCGCCCGCCTCGAAGCGGGTCCAGGTGTCGCATTCGATCGTGGCGAGCACGCCATCGAGCAGCGGCAGCCCGGTCTCGCCGGTCCGGTAGCCGACCCCCTCGAAGCGATCGGCGTGCTCGCCTGCGAAACGGCGCGAGAGGGCTTCCTGCCGGCTTTCGAGCACGTTGATGGCGAAGCGCGTCGCGCGGGCGAGGTGCCGGTGCATGTCGGCACCCTTGTCCACGTTCACCGCCACGAGGGGCGGCTCGAGTGACACCGAGGCGAAGCTGTTCGCCGTCATCCCGACCGGACGGCCGTCCTCGGCGCTGGTCGTCACGATCACGACTCCGGTCGCGAAGCGGCCACAGAGCTGGCGGAAGACCGCGGCATCCACATCTGTCATGTGCTTACCAGAGCATGCCCGCCAGGAAGCGGGGGTTGAGGACTTCGCGCGGGGGAACGAAGTCACCGGTCACGCCGATCAGGGTGTGCGACCACCCGCGAGCCTCGAGCCGGCCGATGGCCCGGTCGAACAGGGCAGGGGCGGCCATCCCCCAACCGATCAGCCGCTCTACGGCCCACTTCCCTCGGAAAGCCCGCCGACGGGCGGCCGGGTAGCCTGCCAGGCGGTCCGCGGTCACGGGCCCGGTGGCGGCCAACGCCACCCGGGCCGCCTCCGCCGCCAGCTCCCCGCCCCGGAGGGCGCTGCAGATGCCCTCCCCGGTGAAGGGGTCGAAGAAGTCCGCCGCATCGCCGGTGAGCAGCACGCCGTCGCCGGTCACCCGGCGCGACCAGGCGGCGAACGGTCCGGTCACCAGCACCGGGCGCGCGATCGCATCGCGCCGCACCCGGCCACGGACCCCGGGGAAGGTCTCCAGCCGCTCGAGGAAGAACGCCTCCACCCGGCCCCGTGCGGCGGTGACCAGCGCCTCCGGCACCACCAGGGCCACGTTGGCGAGCCCGCCGCCCAACGGATTGAGGCCGACGTACCCCTCAGTCCCGACGTGCATCTCGGCCCGGTCCTCGAGTCCCGGGACGTGGGCGACATGCGCCACGAAGGCCATGCGTCGAGGCCAGCCATGGCGCCGGACCCCCAGGCGCTGCGCCACGACCGAACGAAGGCCGTCGGCACCGATCGTGAGCCGCGCGCGCATCGGAACGTGAACGCCGCCGGGCGTCCGGACAACCGCGCCGGCGACGGCGCCTCGGCTGGCGATCAGGTCCTCCACCGCGTGCCCCTCGAGTACCGTGACCCCAGCGCGCCGCGCCGCCGCCACGAGGTGGGCGTCCACCAAGTAACGCGGCAGGGACAGCCCGGTGGGCCGCCAGGGGGCGGTGCCCGCCAGCGCGAAGAGGCCGGTCAGGCGCGACCCGCGCGGCCCGATCACGGTGGTTCCAGCAAGCTGGGTGCCTCCCGCGCCATCGAGTTGGGCCAGGACGCCAAGCCGGTCGAGGTGTCGGACCGCCTCGGGACTCATGTACTCCGAACAGGGCTTGTCCCGGGGGAAGCGGGCGCGGTCGATGACGGTGACGCGGAGCCCGGCGCGGGCGGCGTGGATCGCCGTGCTGGTCCCGGCAGGCCCGGCGCCGACGACCAGGAGATCAGCGGCTGACACGCCGGTACTCGATGCCTTCCAGAAGGAGCCGGTTCGAGTCAAACGACACGAAATCGTAGGGCAGCACGCTGCCCGTTCCCGGCGGGTCGATATACGTCACCAGAATGGAGGCGTTGGCGGTGCGCCAGGTGCAGGACCGGACCGTGACTCGCGGCACCCCCTCCGCGATCGACAGAATCGACCGGGTGAACCGGCAGGTCAGGTCGGCCCGGAACACCCACGTGGTGGTCCAGGTCTGACTGTCTCCCGGAACATCCACCAGGATGATCGTCTCCCATTCGCCGACGAGCCGACCGTCCCCGCTGGTGCTTCCCCCGGTGCCGGTCTGGTTTCCGGGGCCGAAGAGGTTCCGCTCGCCCCCGCAGGCGGCGCTCAGGACCAGCAGAAGAAGTAGCCGATGGCCCCGGCGGCTCCAGCCGCCGCGGTGGCGAGCGCGTTGACCGCGTCGTTGCCAAGCCATCGGATCCCCCCGGTGAGCACGGTCGGCGTTCCGCAGCGGTGGAGCGGGCGCTCGCTGGCAGCGTCGCAGGCAGGACAGCGGAACCGTGCCTGAAGGGTAGCGCCGAGGACCGAATCCGCCAGCATGCCCAGGACGCCGAGCGCCGCGACCACCGACCACTGAATCGCTGGCACAGAACAGGGAACGGAGAGCAGGGCGCAGGACAGCATCGACGCGACTGCCACCGCCGACGCTCCGGCAACACCTCCCAGGGTGCCGATCAGGGAGACGCCGCCCGAGGCCCCCTTGGGGACGCGGGTCCACCGGAGCACCTGCCATGGGTCGCCTCGGCTGAAGGCGCCCAGCGATGTCGCCCAGGTGTCGGCGGCGGCCGCGGCAAGGGAGCTGGATACGATCCACAACCCCAGCGCCGGGTTGACGAGGCCCGACAGTCCGCCGATGGCCGCCACGCCACCGTTGGCAAGTACCTGCCAATGGTCGCGTCGGTTCCCCTTGGCATCCACCCAGGCCGGTTGCCGCCCTTCTGTCAGACGGGACACGGCGCTGCTCGACACGAAGAAGGCCATGAGGGCGGCTCCCCCGATCCATCCGGTGCCAACCAGGACCGCCCAACCGACTCCCGCGGCCGCCAGTGCCCCTGGGCCGGTGAGGGTGCGGGCAAGGAAGGCGGCGAGGGAAATCCCCAGGGCAAGGAAGGCGGTGAGAGCCAGGGACATCCCTAAAGATGTGGGATCGGGCAGGACGAACGGCAGCGGGGCGCCCTCCGCCCCTCCGCCCCTTCGCTCCTCCGCCTATATTCTGCCCCTGTCATGTCCACTCCACCTCCGGGTGTTCATTCGATCCTCCCGCTGGCCCTGCTCGAGGCCATGCGGAACCTCGACACCCCCATCGATGACGGCCTCGCCGAGCTGGACTCCGAGCTGGTGACCAAGCGGCTGGGGCTCAGCACCACGGTCGCCTCGCAGATCGAGCGCTACCGGCAATCCGCCGAGAAGGACGCTCCGGTGCCGTTGGACGAGGCGGTGTCGGTGTTCCGGCTGGTGAGCCGCCGGGCGGACGCCGAGCTGGTCTTCTCCGACGCGGGGCGCCGGGCGGCCCGCTATGCCGCCCGGCGGACCTCGGGGCTCCGCCGCGGCGTGATGCGGGTGAGTCCGCGGGGGCTCCGCCGGCGCCTGGGCATCGGCGCCTCGGCTCGCTGTGCCGACGATGTGTTCGGTGCGGAGATGCGGGCGGTCGGGGCGCTCGCCGAAGTACGGGTGGCCGATTCGCTCGCCTCGCGGGCCGGAGCGGAGGGCATGGGCTGCTATTTCTACGGTGCCGCGTTCGCCGAGCTGCTCCGGGTCCTGGGTGGTTTCGAGGGAGCAATGCTGCACGAACACTGCCGCAGCCGCGGCGACGCCCACTGCACCTGGCGGGCAACCACAGTGGAGACCTA
>DASWBQ010000402.1:0-11101 GCA_036390535.1 Gemmatimonadales bacterium
ACTCCGGACTGTGGGTGAAATCGGCATGCATGACCACCGCGCAGTCCCGTTTGGGCCGGTCGGACCGCTCCAGGGCCAGCCGCAGGAGGCGCTCGATGGACGCCCCGACCCCCTGACGGACCGGGTTCCGGACGACGGTCAGGGGGAGGACCTTGGCATAGGGCGCGAGCCGGGCGGAGGTCTCGTCGGTGGAGCCATCATCAGCCACCAGGAACTGGTATTCCCGGCCGAATTCGGCGAACACCTTCCGGACCTTCCACAACAGCAGACCGACGGTCTGGGCCTCGTCGTGGCTCGGAATGCAGACGTAAATCATTTCAGGTCAACAGTCTCCGCATGCGGGAAAGATAGTCGGGCCTGCGCCGCGGCTCCCACCCGAGGCGGGTGACGCGGAGGCAGCCCGGCCCGTTACCGGTGGGAGACGCCGGTGGGCGGCCCGCCCGCACCTACGGGCGGGCCAGCGAGTCCGGGAAGAAGGGGCACTGCGGGTCCTCCAGGCCGGCGACGTCCGCCTGAAGACCGATCAACGGCAACGTCAGCGCCCCCATCGTGACCCGGCCAATCAGCGGCGCGCCCCGGACCTTTTCGCCGGTATAGAGCATCACGCCGCGGGCCAGGCCATCGGTGCTGGCCACGAGTACCGCAAAGCCCGGGACCGTCCCGGAGGGGAGTTCGCCCTCGACGGCCACGGTCCAGGTGGTGTCGGCCTCCAGGGTCACCAGGCCGCGATAGGCGGGCCCGGCGGCCAGCCGCACCGGAATGCCGGCCGGCGCCGGCACGGGGGCGACGGAGAGGGCTGTCTGGGGGGTCGAGAAGTTGTCCAGCAGCATCGTCGCGCCGGCCAGGGCGGTGATGCCACAGGCGGCGGGTTCGCCGCTGGGCTTGACGCAGGCCGCGGCCAGCATCGCCAGGAGAAACGGAGTGTAGCGAGTCACGGGTACCGCTCCCGTCGGGGGTCTTGAAATAAAGCCGGACAGGGCGGCAGGGCGGCAGGGCGGCTGTTGCCTCTCGCCTGACCGGGCTTGTGGTGCGGTCCCTGCCGCCTTGCCGTCATGCCGTCATGCCGTGTTACACTACACCGATGTCCTTCGAGAACCTGAAGGCCCGCTTCGACGAGATCCTCGCCGACCTCAGTCGCACCTCCGGTGCACGGGCGTCGGCGCCGGGGATCTACGAGGCGATGGTGGAGCTGAAGGCGGCGTTGGCGGGGCTCAAGGATGGGCTGGAGCGTACCGACCGCGAACTGGTGGTTGAGCGCCAGCAACTGGATGCCGCCGAGCGCCGGGGCCGCCTGGCCGAACAGATCCAGGATACCGAGACCGTGGAACTGGCGGCGATATGGACCGGCAAGCACCGGGAGCGGGTCGAGATCCTCGAGCGGAAGCGGCTGGTCCAGCTCGACGAGCTGGCCTATGCCGAACGGCAGCTGGCCGAGATGGGCGAAGCCTACCGGAAGGCGAAGCTGGGGATCTCTACTGGCGCTGGTGCCGCCCCGGCGGACCCTGAGCCGGCGCCTCCCGATCTCGACGCTCAGCTCGACCGTCAGGCCCAGGAGTCGCTGGTCCAGCAGCAGCTCGCCCACCTCAAGAAGAAGCTCGGCCGAACCGACTGATCCGGTCGGCGCCGGGCGCGGTCCCTTTCACCCAGGAATCCTCGTGGCCCCCTCCCAGCACGACACCGCCTTCTTCGGGCACCCTCGCGGGCTCTCCACCCTCTTCTTCACCGAGATGTGGGAGCGGTTCACGTACTACGGGATGCGGGCGATCCTGGTGCTTTTCATGACGGCGCCCCTCGCCGCGGGCGGGTTGGGCTTCGACGCCGCCAAGGCGGGGGCGATCTACGGCACCTACACGGCGCTGGTGTATCTCTTCGCCCTGCCGGGAGGCTGGATCGCCGACAAGATCCTTGGCCTGCGGCGCTCGGTCTTCGTCGGCGGCGTCGTCATCACGGTGGGCAACGTGGCGCTGGCGATTCCGGGGAGCATGGCCGGCTTCTATTTCGGGCTGTTCTGCATGGTGATCGGGACGGGCCTGCTCAAGCCGAACGTGAGCGCCCTGGTCGGGCAGCTGTACACCGAGGACGACACCCGGCGGGATGCCGGCTTCTCGATCTACTACATGGGGATCAACCTCGGCGCGATGCTCAGTCCCCTGGTCTGCGGCTGGCTGGCGCAGAGCGAGACGTTCCGGGGCATGCTCCAGGGCTGGGGGATCACGCCGGAAACCTCCTGGCACTGGGGCTTCGGCGCCGCGGCGGTCGGGATGTTCCTGGGCCTGGTGCAGTACACCCTGGGCGGGAAGTACCTGGGGAGTGCCGGAGAGACGGTGCTCGGCGCCACCACCGAGGCGGAGCGCGCCGGCAACCAGCGGACGTTCTGGCTGGGAACCGGCGGCATTGCCGCCGTCGCCGTGGTCCTCGCCCTGCTGGCGCGCAACGGCGTCGTCGTCTTCACGCCCGAGTTGGTGGGGAACGTCTTCGGGGTGCTGCTGCTGCTGATCGTGGTGGGGTTCTTCGGGTGGCTCTTCACGGTGGGCCAGTGGACCCGCGAAGAGCGGAAGCGCCTGGTGGTGATCACCGTCCTGTTCCTGGGTGCGGCGGTGTTCTGGTCGGTCTTCGAGCAGGCCGGTTCGACCCTGACGCTCTTCGCCGAACGGAGCACCCGGACCGAGCTGCTGGGCTTCGGCTTTCCCAGCAGCTGGTTCCAGTCGGTCAACTCCTTCTTCATCATCGCGCTCGCGCCGGTCTTTGCCGCTCTCTGGCTGAAGCTGGGGTCGCGCGATCCCTCCAGCCCGACCAAGTTCGCAATCGGCCTGCTGTTCGTCGGGCTGGGCTTCGCGGTCATGATCGGGGCGGCCCTGGCGGCAGCGAACGGGGCGCAGGTCAGCTCGATGTGGCTGGTGACGACCTACCTGCTCCACACGATCGGGGAGCTTTGCCTCAGCCCGGTCGGGCTCTCGGCGATGACGAAGCTGGCGCCGGCCCGGGTCGGCGGGATGATGATGGGCGTGTGGTTCCTGGCGACGTCGGTGGGGAGCTACATCGGCGGGCGGGTGGCCGGGCTCTACGAGGCGTTCTCGCTGCCGGCGATCTTCGGGGCGGTGACCGGCTACGCCCTGGTGGCGGCGCTGGTGATGGCCCTGCTCATCGGGCCGATCAAGCGGATGCTGGCGAGGCAGTAGGCAGGAAACAGGAAACAGGAAACAGGAAACAGGTGGTCCCGCGGTCTGTCCCCTTTTCCCTGTTCTCTGTGTTCTCTGTTCCCTGTTCCCTGTTCCCTGCTATCGCGTCAGCACCCCACAGGCGATCCTCGGCCCGGCATTGCCCGCCGGGTCGGTCATCTCGTCGTCGGGGTTCGCGTGGACGACCAGGGCGGTGGTCCCGTTGGGGCCGAGCAGGGACATCGGGCCCGGGGCGAGGGTGGCGCCGCGGACCACCAGGGTCGCGTCGACGGTGCCGTCCGTCTTGGCCACCACGTTGCCGACGTCGCCCAGGTGCCAGCCCGCCGGGTTTTTGTGCCCGTGCTGCTTCCCGGTGGTGTTCAGGTGGCCCGCCGCCGTGGTGAAGCCCGGCGGCTCGCACTTCCCGACGGCATGGACGTGGGCGCCGTGGGTGCCGGGGGCCAGGCCCTTCAGCTCGAACCGGACGGAAACGCCGTCCCGAGTCTCGGAGAGGGTGGCCGTACCGACCGGCGTGCCCGTGGTGCCGATCAGTCTGGTCACGAGGGCGGGGGTGGCGGTCGGGGCGGCGGCCGGGCCGGCGGAGCCGCCGGCACAGCCCACGGCGAGGAGGAGTGCAACGGGGACGAAGGAGTGTCTCATCGGAATGGCTTTGATTTGGTCCAGATGACGATGACGCCGCAGCCGGCGTTGCTCCCGGAGAACTCGCCGGGCACTTCGCCGGGGCCGCGGTAGATCTCGATGCCGTAGACATCGCGGATCGGCGTGTTTTCTGTGAAGGTCCGGACGTTGACGCCGTCCACCCACCATTCCGGGGCGCAGTTCGGCGTGCGGGCCATCCGGAGATAGCACTCGAATTCGGCCTGGATGCAGGTCAGCCGGACGCCCCGGACGCTCCGGGCGGCCTCCCCGACCGTGTTGAAGTTCTTCTTCTTGATGTCGTCCCAGCGGAGATAGGCGCCCAAGCCTCGCTCCCGTCGCGCCTCGAACGCGGCGTAGCGGGGCACCAGCTTGGTGGCCCTGGCAGTGACCACCAAGTCCGGGAGCGACTCGCCGCTGAAATCAAGGCTGAACTGGCGCTCGAGCACCTGGCCCGCGGCGACCGGCACCTTCCACTGGTTGGACGCGTAGCCCAGGGCCTGAATGGTCACCTGGGCCTGACCCGTGGGAATGCCGGTGACCTCGAAGCGCCCGGAGGAGTCGCCGGTCACGGCCGGCAGGCCGCGCACCCGGACCACCGCCTCGGCCACGGGGTCGCCGGTTTCCGAATCGATGATCCGCCCGCGAAGCGTGCCGGTGGCCTGCGCCACGATGGTTGCCGGCAAGAGGAGCATGGCCAGGAGCGCCCCGGCAGCGCGTGCACCGGCGAGCCATCTGCGCGATGGCCCGACGGGTCCGTCCGTTTCACCGAATCCCAGGTGGGCCATCGCGCCTCCGGAAAGTACTGTATTGCGCTCAGCGCGGTTCTGCTGCAGATTAGCTCCCTTCCACAACTAAAGTGACAACCAGACCTGCGGCGCAATGCCAAGGGCTTGTGATGTTTGGTGCAATCCTGTGCCGACGACACGGAGACGTCGTTTCCATGTGTCGAATGCACACGCGGCGGGTCCGGCGTGTCCGGTGAATGTGTTGTGCGATAACGACTTTGGATTCGTGACGGGTCAGGTCTGATCCCTGCTCAATGGAATTGGCCCGGCGGTTCGCGGGACTTCGCACAGTCAACGAGAGCTCTTGTGTTACGCGGCTATTCCCGCGCCCGGTCGGTGCATTCCCGACCCCGCGCATGAAGATCTCCTGGTTCAGCAGTGCGGTAGCAGTTCTCGGCAGTCCGTCCTCACCATACCCAAAGAGGGGAAGAATGAACGTTCCACGGTTGGGCTCGCTGCTCCGAGGCGGCGCGGTCTCGGCCCTGCTTCTGGCGGGGGCCATGCCGGTGGCGGCGCAGAACGCGGCCGTCATCACCGGCCGGGTGGTGTCTGAGCGGGGGGATCCGCTCGGTGGCGCCACTGTCGTCGTCGCCAACAGCAATTGGGGTACGTCCACGGCGTCCAACGGCACTTTCACGATCACGGTGGCCGCGGCGTCGGCGCGCGGGCAGGAGGTGACGCTGACCGCCCGGTACCTGGGGTATCGCCCCCAGAGCCGGACGGTCACGCTCTCGGCCGGCACGCAGGAGCAGAACTTCACCCTGGCGGCCGACCCCCTCCGGCTCGACGAGCTGGTGGTGACGGGCGTCTCGGAGGCGACCTCCACCAAGAAGCTGGCCTTCTCGGTCGGCAAGGTGACAGAGGCCCAGCTGCAGGAAGTGCCGGGGTCCTCCGCGATCAACGCCCTGCAGGGCAAGGTGGCGGGGGTGAAGATCTCCGGCGCGACCGGCGAGCCGGGGGTGGCCCCGAACATCAAGCTCCGGGGCGCCACCAGCATCGGCGGCCGGCAGGACCCGCTGATCATCGTGGACGGCATCATCACCCGGGCCACCCTGGCCGACCTGGCCGGCGAGGACATCGAGCGGATCGAGGTGGTGAAGGGCGCGGCGGCGTCGTCCCTGTACGGGTCCGACGCGGCCAACGGCGTGATCCAGATCTTCACCAAGCGCGGGTCCAACCTGGCCGACGGCAAGCTGCAGATCACCGCGCGGACCGAGTTTGGCCAGTCCTACCTGCCCAAGCGGCTGGAATCGTCGAAGGCGCACGTCTATCAGCTGAACCCGGACGGCAGCTACGCCCGGAACGCCTCGGGCTCGCGGATCCAGGAGCCGGACGGCATCGCGGACAATCCGTACCCGAAGTACTACGACAACCAGGACCTGCTGGTCCAGCCGAATCCGTTCTGGACCGCATACGTTTCGGTGGGCCAGCGGAAGGGCAACACCAACTTCAACGCGTCGTTCCAGAATTCCGACAACCAGGGCATCATCTTCGGGCTGAACGGGTACGAGCGGCAGAATTTCCGCCTCAACCTTGACCAGCAGCTGCATCCGCGGCTGGACGCGTCGTTCAGCGCCTTCTACGCGAACTCGAACAACGCCCGCGCGGCCGAGGGGGCCGGGTCGCCCTTCTTCGGCATCCTGTTCGTCGAGCCGGACATCGACCTCCAGGCGCGCTGCAGCGAGGAACAGCTGTCCACCGGCAACTGCTCGCTGGAGGACGGCAACCCCGATGGCTCGCCCTACCGGGCCTACATCCCGGACCGGCAGTCCAACGCCGCCAACCCGCTCTACGAGCTGAACGAGCGCGTCATCAGCACCAACCGGAACCGGTTCACCGGTTCGGCGCGCGGCCGGTGGCGGGCCATGGATTGGCTCACCGCCGAGGCGAGCTTCAATTACGACCAGGAAGCGGAGCTGAACTCGGACGAGGTGCCCTTCGGGTTCCTCAGCCCGACGGGCCTGGCGACCGACGGGTCCCTGGCGAAGTCGCAGCTGACCGGGCGGAACTACAACACCAACGCCACCCTGACGGCGATCAACAGCTTCGGCAAGATCACCAACACCACCAAGGTCGCCTACATCTACGAAGACCAGATGAGCGAGTTCCTCTCGTCTTCCACCGGGAGCTTCATCGTCCGGAACGTGCCCGAGTTCTCGGGCACCGACCCGGCCACGCACCGGTCGACCTCGGTCCACGAGACAATCCGGAACCAGAACTTCTTCGCGGTGACGACGTTCGACATCAACGACCGGTACATCCTCGACGGCCTCATCCGCCGCGACGGCTCGTCGCTGTTCGGCCCCGAAGAGCGGTGGCAGACCTACTACCGGCTGTCGGGCGCCTGGCGCGTGAATGAGGACCTGAAGATCAAGGGGATCGACGAGTTCCGGCTCCGGGCTTCCTACGGCACCGCGGGCCTCCGGCCGGACTTCAACGCCCAGTACGAGACGCTGACGCCGTCGGGCGGGTCGTTCACCAAGGCGATCCTCGGCAACCCGAACCTGAAGCCGGCGCGGTCGAGCGAGCTCGAGGTCGGCGCCAACCTGGAGTTCGGCAACGGCAAGTACACCATCGAGTACACCTACGCCAAGAAGAAGACCGAGGACCAGATCCTGCTGGTCGACCTGCCCTCGGTGGTCGGGTTCGCCCAGCAGTGGCAGAACACCGGGACCCTGGACGCCAACACCCATGAGGTCTCGCTCGGCGCCCAGCTGCTCAACACCCGGAACGTGGCCTGGACGCTGACCGTCGTCGGCGACCGGACCCGGCAGGAAATCACCGAGTGGAACATCCCGGAGCGGCTGTACGGCTTCGACCAGATGCCGCTGATCTTCTATCAGGGACCGGGCGCCAGCCTGGGCGAGATGCGGGGCCAGCGGGCCGTGAAGTGCGGTGGCTACGGCAGCGCGGTCACGCTCGACTGCGAGCTGTACGACGACCCGGCCAAGAAGGCGGCCTCGGGCGCCGGCCAGGCCCACGATCCGGCCAACTACATCGTCAACGAGGAAGGCTACGTGGTCCGGAAGTCCACCTGGCGGACCACCGGCGAGCGCCCGATCGACTACGTCTACTGCTCGGCGACCAATGAGGACGGCAGTTGCGCCCGGACCGACAACCTGGTCTCCATCGGCGACGCCAACCCCGACTTCAACGTCGGCATCGGCACCACCTTCAACTACAAGCGGCTGACCCTCTCCGGCCTGGTGGACTGGAGCCAGGGCGGCGACCTCTACAACGGCGCCCGCCAGTGGCCGTTCTTCGAGAACCGGGACTACATCTACGACCAGCGGAGCAAGCCGGCGGAGGAGCGGAAGCCGCAGCAGTACTACAACTACTTCTACAACGGCCTGAACGGTCAGCAGTACTTCGTCGAGTCCGCCACGTACGTGAAGCTCAAGGAACTCTCGGTGAACTACACCCTGATCCGTGACCAGCTCCGGAAGGTCGGGCTGGGCGGGCTGAACGAAGTGCGGCTGGGGCTGATCGGCCGCAACCTGTTCACCTTCACCGATTACACCGGCTACGATCCCGAAGTCTCGGGCCTGCAGGGTGACCCGTTCCAGGTCCGCATCGACTGGTTCCAGTACCCCCAGTTCCGCACCTTCACGGGCGTCGTCGAGATCGCCTTCTGAGCCCGGACCCGAGCCTACGAGGAATCAACGCATGAATCGACTTTCCTACTGGCGCAGCCTGGTCGCGGCGGTCGCGGTTGCGGGAACGATGGCGGGGTGCAGTGGCGACCTCGACGTCGAGAACCCGAACGCGCCTGACGCCAAGCGCGCCTTCTCCGACCCCGGCACCATCGCATCGGTGGCCAGTGGCACCATCCGCCAGTGGGCGGTGACCCGCCAGGAGTACAACTCCGGCCTGGTGCTGAACACGATGGCGGACCACGCCTCCGCCTCGTGGAACAACTTCAACCTGCGGTACTACACGTCGTACGGGAACGAGTGCCCACAGCGGTGCGGCTGGGCCAACACCCTGACGTCGAGCTTCTACATCCAGCTCGAGACCTACTGGTACGGGTACTACGGCGCCCTCTCGGCCGTCAACGACGCCCTGACCGCCATCCGGAAGAACAACGTCATCATCACGGACGGGCCCACGACCCGGATGGTCGAGACGATCTCGGTGATGATGCAGGGCTTCGTCTTCGGCGGCATCGCCCTGAACTACGACCAGGGCTTCATCGTCGACGAGGAGACCGATCTGGCCGATCCCCTGGGCCTGCCGCTGGCCACCCGGCAGGAACTGCGGGACGCCGCCATCGCCAAGCTCGACGAGGCGTATCAGCTGGCCCAGGCGAACTCGTTCGTGACGCCGGCCGGCTGGGCCGGCGAGTCCGGCGGCCGTTCCTACACCAACCTCGAGATCGCCAAGCTGATCCGCACGGTGCAGGCGGAGATCCTCGCCCAGTACCCGCGTGATGCGGCCGAGAACGGGCAGGTGAACTGGGCCCAGGTGCGGACCTACGCGTCGCAGGGGCTGTCGGCCGCCGGCGGGACCGATTTCCAGATCCACGTCGACAACAACCGCGGGGTCTGGTACGACGGCGTCAAGGACTGGACCAACCAGACCGGGACGATGAAAGTCGATACCCGCCTCGCCGCGATCATCACCGATGGTCCGGACCCCGCCAAGGTCCACGTGACGCCGTGGCCGTCTCCGCAGGGGAACCCACAGCCCGACGCGTACGACAAGCGGGTTGGCGACGGCTCCTGGGGCCCGATCGACAACTATCAGGGCGTGCTCGGCAAGGCGGCCGGCCCGAAGGCGGGGAGCGACTTTGCCTGGCACGGCTCGTCGACGTTCCCGGCGGCCCGGGGCCAGTATCACCAGAGCAACTTGCAGCACATGCGCTACAGCTACCTCACCTACGCCGGCTACGGCCTGCCGGGCGAGGACGGCACCGGCCAGGCGGACATCATCACCGCGACCTACAACGACCTGCTGTGGGCGGAGGGTGAGCTGCGGGGCGGAGGCAGCAAGGCCACGGCGGCCCAGCTGATCAACAAGACCCGCGTCACCCGTGGCGGTCTGGCCCCGCTTACGGGGGCGGAATCGGATGCGGTCCTGCTGAGGGCCCTGCAGTACGAGCAGGCGGTCGAACTCTACGGCCTGGGCGGGGTGCCGTTCTACAACAGCCGCCGGACCACTCCGGCGGGCTACAGCAGCACCACCAACGCCGGCTGCCCCGGGCTGCTCTGCCTCTGGCCCGACACGCCGCGGCATATGCCGATTCCGGCCAAGGAACTTGGCCTGCTCAAGAAGGAGCTCTACTCCTTTGGCGGTCCGGTCCTCCCGGAGGCCTCGGCTGGAGTGAACGGGTCGGAGGGACGGGTGAAGAGCGCGCGCGAGATCGCGGCCGAGCTTACCCGGGCATCGCTGGAGATGAGGAAGCGGGGACGGCGGCAGTAGCCGGTCGCCGACTCCCCAACGAGAGCGGGCGCCCCGGAAGGGGCGCCCGTTTTCGTTGCGGGGTCGGCGACCGGCTACCGCCGAGAGAGGGAGAGAGGGAGAGAGGGAGATAGAGAGACCTTCACCCTCTCTTTCGTTGTGCCTTGAGGAGCATCAGGATACCGATGGCGCATCCCCGTGACTGCTGAAGCAGGGCATCCGCTTGGCCGTTCGGCACCATCCCGCTCTCGGACAGCAGCTCGAGACAGTTGACCGTCTCGATGGCGGAGCCGTACGCAGTGGTCCAGAAACTGAGCTTCCGGCCCTTGCTGGCCACGGCGTACCCTTCGGCGAGGTTGAGTTGTACGGACAGGGAGGCGCGAAGGAGCTGGTCAAACACCGGCCGGACTCGTGGCTGCCAGTGGTCCCTGGCCAGGGCCAGGCAGTCGAGCGAGGTACGACGGGCCTGTTGCCAGACGCGGAGCTTGGTGTGGGGAAGCATGCCGCAAGGTTCGGGGGAGTCCCCCCAGCTTGCGGACCGTTCTTCGGCTAAGGGAGCGCAATAGAGCGGGCCGCCGACCCTATCCTGTCACCCTCTCCCCTTTCTCTCTTCCTCTCTCTCTCTCTCTCTCTCTCTCTCTCCTAGTATTTCACCGTCACTTCCCTCGTCGCCGGGACCACGGGTGTCACCGTCGCCGCGCGTCCCGGGAACCGTACCCACACCCCAGTCGGCGTTCCCGCCCGCCCGAACACCTGCACGGCGCCGTTCTGGGACCAGTAGCCCGACCCGGCGTGGACCTCGCGCACCGGGCCCATCCGGTCCCCATAGACGAGCCGCACCTGGGCCCCAATGCCGTCCGGGTTGTCCGGGGGTCCCTGCAGCCGCACCCGCAGGCCCGGGGCGGCGCCACGGTTCTGGAAGAGGCGGGTCTCGGCGGCGTTCTGGGAGACCACCAGGTCCAGCCGCCCATCGCCGTCGTAGTCGGCATGCGCGGCACCCCGCTGCTCCCCATACACCAGCAGCCCGGAGCGCTGGCCGGGCACGGGCGTCAGGCCGCCTTTCCCGTCCCCGGTCAGGAGCAGGCTCCGGCCCGCGTC
>DASWBQ010000403.1:0-1862 GCA_036390535.1 Gemmatimonadales bacterium
CGCGCCGTAGTGTGACGGGGCGTCCGCGTGGGCGCCGAGGTGCACGGTGGCGCGGAGGGTCGAGAGCGTGACCGTGTCCCCCCGATGCAGATCGAGGAGGACCTCGCGCGCTGGCGGGGTGTCGCCGGGCCAGACCCCCAGCCGCGGCGTGATCCGCGGGGAGATGTCGTACAGGCGCATGCCCGGCGTCACATCCGGTGGCGGACCGCCCAGAGGTCCGGGAACAGCGGCTTGAAGAGCGAGGCCTTCAGGAATTCCATCCCGCTCGAGCCCCCGGTCCCCTGCTTCGCGCCGATGGTCCGCTCCACCAGCTTGACGTGGCGGTACCGCCACTCCTGGATCCCCTCGTCGAAGTCCATCAGGGCCTCGAACAGGAAGACCATTTCCGGCCTGGTCCGGTACACCTCCAGCAGCGCCTCCTGCACGGCTTCGCTCGGGCGCATCGGCTCCTCGACGTCGTGGGACCGCACCTCGGCTGGAATCGGCACGCCCTGCGCGGCCAGGAAGTCGTAGAGCCGATCGACGACCGACGGCTCCCCCAGGCGCCGTGCCAGGGCCACGGTGTCGGGAATCGGGGATCCGGACCGGGCCAGCGCCGCCCGCTTGTAGCCAAAGGCGAACTCCAGCTCGCGGAACTGCGACGACTGGAACCCGGAAGCGGTGTCGAGCCGGTTCCGGAACGAGGCAAAGGACAGCGGCGTCATGGTCTCGAGGACGTCGAGCTGTCCCACCAGCGTCTTCATCACCATCCGCATCCGCTTGAGGGTGCTGATCGCTTCGTACAGCGCGCCTGCCCCGAGGTCGGCCCGCAGCTTGTCGGTCTCGTGGAGGAGCAGCTTGAACCAGAGCTCGTAGACCTGGTGGATGACGATGAAGAGCATCTCGTCGTGCTCGGCAGGTTCCGAACGCGGGTGCTGCAAATCCAGCAGCCGGTCGAGATGGAGATACGACGGGTAGGTTACGGGCACACGGCCCTCCGGATGGCGAGCCCCGCCCGCCAGACTTCGTGGTAAGTGTTGTAGAAGGGCGCCGGCGCCAGCCGTACGACGTCGGGGTCCCGGTAGTCGGTGACCACCCCCTGTTCGCGGAGCGCCTGGTGCAGCCACCGGCCGCGGCCGGGCAAGTGCAGCGACAGCTGGCAGCCGCGGGCGGCGGCGTCGGGCGGGGTCAGGACCTGCACGGGATTGCCGGGAATTCCCAGCACCAGCGCCTCGAGGTAGGCGGTGAGCGACTCCGACTTCTGCCGCAGCGCCGCGAATCCGGCCTCGGCGAAGAGCGCCAGCGACGCGCGGAGGGGCGCCATGCTCAGCACCGGCGGGGTACTGATCTGCCAGCCGCTCGCTCCCTGGTCGGCCTCGAATTCGGGTCGCATGAGGAACCGCGTGGCCGGCGTGTTTCCCCACCAGCCGGCCAGACGTCCGAGTGTCGGCGCGCCCCCATGGCGCTCATGAACGAAGGCGCCCCCGATCGCACCGGGACCGCCGTTCAGGTACTTGTAGGAGCACCAGGCCGCGAAGTCCGCGCCCCAGTCATGGAGGGCAAGCGGGACATTGCCCGCCGCGTGGGCCAGGTCGAATCCGACCACGGCGCCGGCCCGGTGCCCGGCGGCCGTCACCGCCGCAAGGTCGAAGCACTGCCCGGTGTAGTAGTTGACCCCGCCAAGCAGCACCAGCGCCAGCTCGCTGCCCTGCTCCGCGATCAGGGCGGTGAGGTCGTCCGGACGAATCCAGGATTCCCCCTCGCGGGGGCGGGCTACCACGATCCCGGTCCCCGGGTCCACTCCCCTGAGCCGCAGATGGGAACTCACGGCATAGGTGTCCGAGGGGAACGCCCGGTCCTCCATGAGGACCTTCACCCGGGTG
>DASWBQ010000404.1:0-4173 GCA_036390535.1 Gemmatimonadales bacterium
GACGCGGGCACCCGCACCTTGGGGGGTACCTCGCCTTCGGGCACGCCCATCAGGACGACCCCGACCACCCGTTCCCCGTCGGCCACGTCCCACGCCGCGCGGACCGCCGGATCGTTGAACACCGCTCCGGTCCGCAGGTGGGTACCGAGCCCGAGTTCCACCGCGCCGAGCAGGATGTTCTGGATCGCCATCCAGATGGCGGCGTAATCCTCCTCGACGATCTCGGGATTGTCGGAGAGTTTCTGCACTACCGCGATCATCGATGGCGCGGCCACCGCGTCGGCCACTGTCCGCTCGATGATGACCCGCGCCGCCTCGGCGTCCTCCACCTTCTTCGCCTTGCGACCGCCCAGCACCTGGCCGTACGCGCGGCGCGCCTCGGGCCCCAGCACCAGGAACCGCCACGGCGCGCTCATCCGGTGATTCGGGGCGAGAACCGCCAGCCCCAGCAGGGTCTCGATCTGCTCCCGGGTGACCGGGGTGCCGGCGAAGGCCTTAGTGGAACGACGGTTGCGGATCGCTTCGATGACTGTCATGGCTGGAGTCTCCCGGGAGGATGGGGAGTATGGGGCCTCCCCCGCCAAGTTGCCACTATGACAGGAGTCCAGCGCGGCTTGCCGTCGCGCCCTCGCGGCGGTACCCTATGTCCTCTTGCGACCGCCTCTGCCCCGGCGCCGGCGGTCACCAACCCCGCATCCAAAGGAACTACGCATGGGAAAGAACCTGGACGTCGTGAAGGGGATCTACGCCGCCTTCGCGAAGGGCGACGTTCCCGCGGTCCTCGGCGCCTTCGACCCCCAGATCAACTGGCTCGAGGCCGAGAACTTCCTCCTCGATGACCAGAACCCCTACGTCGGGCCCATGGCCGTCGCTACCGGCGTCTTCCAGCGTCTGGTGGAACGGGTGGACAACTTCGGCGTCTACCCCGAGCAGTATCATGAAGCGGGCGACACCGTCGTGGTCGAGGGGCGATATCGTGGCACCATGAAGGCCACCGGCGTCGCCGCGGACACCCAGTACGCCCACGTCTGGCGCCTCCGCAGCGGCAAGGTGACCGGGTTCCAGCAGTACGTGGACACCAAACAGTGGGCCGACGCCGCCTCGGGCGGCACGGCTCTCACCCGGGCAGAGTTGATCGGGTCACTCCAGAACGAGGTCCGGATCCTGGTGCACCTGGCCGGGAAGGTGGACCCCGCCAAGCTCGACTACCGCCCCACGCCCAAGCAGCGGAGCACCATCGAACTGCTCAGGTACCTGACCGTGATGGGTCCGGCCATCGTGAAGGCAATCAAGGCAGGCAGCTTCGACGCCGACAACTGGACCGCCCGGGAGAAGGAGGCTGAGGCGATGAAGCTGGAACAGGTGGTTGCCGCGATCGCAGGACAGGGCGACGAATACGCCGCCACCCTGGGCACGATGTCCGACGCCGACCTCCGCCGGGACATGGAGCTGTTCGGCAGCACCAGCAGCTGCGGCGGGCACCTGGTCAACCTGGTCCTCTCCGGTTATGCCGCCTACCGGACCCAGCTGTTCCTCTACCTCAAGGCCTGCGGCCGCGAGGAGCTGAGCACCTGGAACCTCTGGGTTGGGATGGACGAGCCGGCCGGAACCTGAAGCCCACTCCCGCGGTAGACGCCCACCTGCAGGCCCGCCTCGACGCCCTCTGTGCCGAGGGGTGGGCCCTCTGGGAGCGGTTCACCGAGCAGCTGGGAGTGAACCGCTTCCATCCCTTCGTGGCGGCGGATTACGAGGTCGTCCGGGAGGCGCTGATCCGCTGCCGCCGCCCCGGCCTCCGGTTCCTCGAATGGGGCTCGGCCACCGGCGTCATCACCGTTATGGCCGACCTGCTGGGGTTCGAGGCGTACGGCATCGAGCTGGACCCGGCCCTGGTGGCGACCGGCCGCGACCTGGCGCGGCAGTTCGAGTCGGGGGCGCGGTTTGCCGAGGCGAGCTTTCTGCCGGAGGGCTATCGCTGGCGCGACGCCCGAGGGGACCGCCGCACCGGCACGCTGGGCAGCGGTCCCTCAGGCTACCTCGAACTGGGCCACTCCCTCGACGAGTTCGACGTCGTATTCGGCTATGCGTGGGACGGGGAAGAGCCGGTGATGCTGGACATCATGAAGCAGTACGGGCGGGCTGATGCCCTCCTGCTGCTCCACAGCGCGACCGGGGGCGTGACTGCTTTTCGCGACGGGCGCCCTGTTGGGCTCGCTTGAGTACCGCCGCCTACTGGGGTGGCATTCCCTCCTTGAGAATGAAGGCGCCGTCCTCGAACCCTGACATGTTCGCGTCGAAGTTGTATTCGACGAGCAGGGAGTCCCCGAGAATTCTCGCGGCTGCCCGCCACGTCTCCTGACGGAAGACCAGCGTCACCACCGGACCATTGCGTGAGTACGTCCCGAAGTAGTCGAGCGCCTCGCCGTACCGAATGGCGAAGCTGTGGTCGGCGTAGAAGGCGATCGACTCGCACCCCGGCGGGCTACAGTAGCTCGAGGCGGACGGCCGAGTGTAGACGGCCGTCAGCTGTGGGGTAGTCCGGAACAGCACGTTGGAGCCGGCCCGGCCTTCGATCGCCGCCCGAAGTTCGACTCGCGCGGTGGACGGCGTGAAGGACGCCATGGTTCGACCGTCCGCGCCGGTCACCGTGGGACTTGGCGTGTTGAAGGCGCCATGCCCCGAGGTCACGGACCAGGTCACCCGCACCCCGGCGACGGCGCCGCCCCACCCGTCGCGGACCTGGACCTCGAGGGGGCTGCCCAGGGCTTCGCCCGGGACGGCCACCTGATCATTGCCGCTGAGGAGGAACATCAGCAGCTCGGGCTCGGGGGCGGTGGGTGAGCCGTCCGAGCCGGCGTCCTGGCATGCCGCCAGAATGGCCAGCGCGGTAATCGCGAGGAGCGCTCTCACGGGGTACCTTCTCCGGTGGCGTTGGGGAAGCTAGCATAAAACGGGACAGTGAACGAAGGGTTTCGGCGCCGTTAACCCTCCGTCTATAGGACTATGTCGTTCTCCCTCAAGCTCTTGGGTGGGGTTGCCCTCGAGGGCTCGGCGGGTCCGGTTTCGGGCCCGGCGGTGCAGCGGCATCGTCTCGCCCTGCTCGCGCTGCTGGCGGTGTCACGACCAGCAGCCCAGAGTCGCGAGAAGCTGGTGGCGTGGCTCTGGTCCGAGCAGGACGACGACCACGCCCGCGCCCTCCTCAATCAGTCCGTCCACGCCCTCCGCCGCGCCCTCGGTGCCGAGGTGATCCTCTCCGCGGGCAACGAACTCCGGCTCAACAGTGCCCTGGTGCGTTGCGACGCGACGGCCTTCGAGGAAGCGATCCATGCCGAAGCTCCGGCCCGGGCGGTCGCGCTCTACTCGGGTCCCTTCCTCGACGGGTTCTTCCTGGACAAGGCGCCTGAGTTCGAGCGCTGGGTCGCGCGGGAACGCGACCGCTTGGAGACGCTGTATGCCCGTGCGCTGGAAGACCTGGCCGAGGCGGCCCAACGGGCCGGGGATTGGAGTGAAGCGGCGAGGTGCTGGAAGGCGAGACTCGTGCACGACCCCTGCGACTCGCGGGTCGTCCTCCGGCTCATGGCGGCCCTGGAGCGGGAAGGGAACCCGGCCGGTGCGTTGCGCCATGGCCTGGCCCACCAGCACCGACTTCGTGAGGATCTCGAGATCGAGCCGGACCCCGCCGTGCTCGACGCGGTAGCGCGCCTGCGCCGAGAATCTCAGGCCGCGCCATCCCACGGTGAGAATCAGGGCCCGCTCGGGGCGCCGCCACCGGCAGCGGCGATTCTCCCGGTTGCCAGCGGCCCTCCGTCAGCCGATTCGGCTGCGTCACGGTCCACGCGACGGCCCGAAGCGTTCGTCGCGGCCGCAGTCCTGCTCGTGTTGGCCCTGGTGGTCGCAGTCGGCCTGATGCCAGGCGGGGGATTGCGAGCCAAGCCTGCGACCGCGGGGGTGGACGAGATCGCGCAGGCCGTAGCCCTCGAACTCAACCGGCGGGAGCAAGGCGACACCACAGGGCGGCTTCCGGAGCTGCGTACCACCAGCATTCCAGCCTATGAACTCTACCTGCGCGGCAACGACCCCGCGCTGCTCCGAAGCGACAGCGCGGCGCGGCGCGGACTCGGGTATTTCGAGCAGGCCGTAGCGCTCGATTCGAACTACGCCGCGGCGTGGGCGGGG
>DASWBQ010000405.1:0-8357 GCA_036390535.1 Gemmatimonadales bacterium
GGTTTGGGGCGCGCGCGAACGGAGTTAACCCTTCGTCTTCTGGATCATGTGGCTGATGACGTGGCTGTGCTCGCGTTGCGGACTGAACATGACGATCTCCGCGTCCGCGTCGACCTTGACGTTGTGGCCGGGCGGCCAATAGAACAGGTCGTTGGCGTTGACCGTCTCCTGCGCGCCTCTGGCGTCGGTGGTGGTGATCCGGCCCCGCACCACGAAACCCCAGTGCGGGCACTGGCAGAGGTTCCCTTCCAGTCCCTGGAACAGCGGGGTGGTGTCGACTCCCGCGGAGAGGGTGAAATACTCGCCGCTGATCGTCCCGAAGCCGCGCACGTCGCCGAACTCGGTCCGCTGCCGGATCACCGCGCCCGGAATCTCCAGCCGCACGTCTACGTCGTCCTTGGCCACCCGCATCGTCTCACCTCCCTGGTTCCGGCACCCGTGCCGTCTAGACCGATCGGTCTAGTCCTCCCAGTCTACGTCCTGCGACCGCCGCCGTCAATGGCGGCGTCCTTGCGGCCCGGCGCCCGGGGGCCGTACCATCCCCTTGCACCGCCGGCGTCCGGCGGGAGCATGGCATGGGCGCGGTCACGACCAGGAGGTGGCGGTGTGAGGGTCGTTCTGCGACGGCTGCGCGGCGCTCTCGGCACCGCTCTGGCGTGGTCCGCAGCGTGGTTCGGCTTCGGCTTCCTGTTCATCACGGCGGTCAACCTCTTCGACCTGACCGCGTTCCGCCAATATGCGGACTTCACCCTGGCGACCGCGCTCGGGTACGCTCTCTCCATGGCCGCGGTCGGGTTCGTCACCGGCGGCTTGTTCTCGCTGTATGTCGCCGCCGGGTTCGGGGGCAGGCAGCTCCGTGACCTGCGCCCGATGAGGCTGGCGCTCGGCGGGAGCGTCGTCGCGGTGCTGGTGTCGCTGGGAATGCTGGGCATCGGCGTCGTCCAGGAGGGCTATCAGGGCCTTCGCCTGATGAGCCTGCTCTGGCCAACCCTCCTGCCGGCCGTGCTCGGTGGCGCAACCAGTTACGGCTCGGTCAAGCTGGCACAGCGGGCGTTGCCGGCGTCCGGCGGTGCCGTCGGCCAGATCCATTCAGGTACCGGCTGAGGCTCTTCCGGCCACGAGATTCGTGAATAGCGGCGTCGGGGGCGTCCCACCCATATTTCCCGGGTTCTGGACGCCCTCTCTCTGTTCACGCTGGAGTCTTCCGCATGCGTCGCGCGTTGTCCCTCCTTGTCCTCGCTGCCACCGTCACCGGCTGCGGCCCGAAGAGCGCCGGATCCGAGAACGTGCCCCAGGGCGCGACCTCGTCGAACGTCTCAACCGCAGCCGGTGACGCGCTGACCGGCCCGGTCCTCGAGCAGCTGGCCGCCTCGCCGTATCTGTACCTCCGGATCAAGACCTCCCGGGGCGACGTCTGGGCGGCCGTCCCCGAGACGGCGATCGAGAACGGGACCGTCGTGACGGTGGCGAATCCGATGCTGATGACCAACTTCGAGTCGACGTCGCTGAAGCGCACGTTCGAGGAGGTCTACTTCGGGGACATCGCTTCGGGCGGTAGCGCCATGGCTGCCGCCGGCAGCAATCCCCACGCCGGCGTCTCGCAGGCGGCCGCGCCGATCAGTGTGGGCCAGGTCGCCAAAGCCGCCGGCGCCGACGCCCGTACCGTCGCCGAGCTCTGGGAGCAGAAGGCTGACCTCGAGGGCAAGTCGGTCACCATCCGCGGTGTGGTGGTGAAGGCCAACAACGGCGTCATGGGCAGGAACTGGATCCACCTCCAGGACGGCAGCGGCGACGCCGCGTCGGGGACCAACGACATCACCGTCACCTCGATGGACCAGGCCGTGAAGGGCGAAACCGTGACCGTCAAGGGAACGGTGCGGACCAACAAGGACTTCGGGTCGGGCTACCTCTACGCGGTCCTGATCGAGGACGCGAAGATCGTGAAGTAGCGGCGGGCCACATGGCTGACGATCGGGGGCACCCGGGAGACCTCGATACCGCCGTGTCGCTGGCCGGGCTGGTCCAGTACCAGCCCGGGGCGGTCGTCAGCCGCACCGTGCTCAAGCGGTCGTCGGGCACGGTGACGGCCTTCGCCTTCGACGAGGGCGAGGGCCTGAGCGAGCACACGGCGGCGTTCGACGCCCTGGTCGTCCTGATCGAGGGCTCCGCCGAGATCACCGTCGCCGGCCGGCCGCAGCGGGTAGTGGCAGGCGACATCCTGCGGCTCCCCGCCGGCCGCCCCCATGCCCTCAAGGCTCTGTCGCGGTTCAAGATGCTGCTGGTGATGATCCGGGAGTCGGCCGGAAGTCCGCCGTGACGTCGCGACGCGGGATGAGCCTGGCCGCCGCCGCGATGCTGGTGGGCATGCCAGCGCTCGGGCAGCAACTCCAGACCGGGTTCCTCAACCGCACCATCGTCGACGGGAAGGTCACCCGCCGCTATCAGGTCTACGTCCCCGCCGACTATACCGCCGAGAAGCGCTGGCCGGTGATTCTGTTCCTGCACGGCGGCGGAGCCCAGGGTGATGACGGCCTGGTGCAGACCGAGGGAGCCGTCGGCAGCGCGATCCGGCGGAGCCCCGCCCGATGGCCGGCGATCGTCCTCTTCCCCCAAGTCCGACCGGGCCGGCGCTGGAGCGGGGACGACGCTCGCTGGGCCCTGGAGGCGCTGGAGGCGACCGAGCGCGAGTTCGCCACCGACAGCACCCGCATCTATCTCACCGGCCTGTCCCGTGGCGGCGCCGGAGCGTGGTATCTGGCTTATCGAAATCCGGCCCGCTTCGCCGCCGTCCTGATCGCCTGCGGCGGCGTGCCGTCGGAGGCCGGCCCGGTTGATTCGGTCGCCTCCCGGCTCCGATCCACGCCGGTGTGGGTCTGGCAGGGGGAGGCCGACGAGTTGGTCCCGGTCGCCGAGGCACGGCGGATCGTGGCGGCCCTGAAGCAGGCGGAAGCACCGGTTACCTACACCGAACTCCCCCGGGTCGGCCACAATGTGTGGGACCTGATGTACGACAGCCCCAAGGTGATCCAGTGGCTATTCGCCCAGCGCGCCCCGTGAGCCTTCCCTTCCTTCTCTTCTCGGCGGCGGTGCTGTTCCCCGCCGCGCCACGCGGTGGCGCCCAGACCGTACCGCCGGCCCCGCCCATCGTCGGGACCTGGCTGCTCGAGAGCATCGTCGACACCCTGACGGACGGGTCGGTCAGCTGGTGGATGGGAAGGCACCCGACCGGCGCCATCGTGTACTCGGCGTCTGGCCACATGAGCGTTCAGTTCATGCGCGACCCGCGCCCCGAGACCGCCGCTCCTGCGGAGGCCGACGCCGCGCGGCTGGCCGGTGCCCAGCCCTTCGCCCATCTCCCCGCGGACCAGCTCCGGGACCAGCTGGAGGGGTACTACGCCTACTTCGGCCGATACCAGCTGAATGCCGCTGGGGACTCGATCTCCCACTACGTCGAGACCAGCCTCCGGCCGACGGAGGTGGGCGTGACCTACCGCCGCAAGGTCCAGCTCGACGGCGACCGTCTCTTCATCAGTCTGCACGCCGTCGAGGGCGGCGTTCCGCGCCACCGGGTACTCACCTGGCGGCGCGCGGTCGTCACCCCGATGCACCGGGAACCACGCCACCACATGGTCCTGGAAGCGCCGGGGATACGGGTCATGGATGTGCGGATCCGACCGCAGGACACGACGCTCTACCACCATCACGAGCACACCACGCTGTACGTCGCCATCGACGTCTCGCCGACTGATGCCCAGCGGCTCGGCGGCACCTGGGCAGGGACGAAGCCGGCCGACGACCCGGGCTGGCAGCCGGGCGGCATCCGCATCGACAGCAGCTACGCGGCGACCCCGCTCACGCACCGGGTGACCAATGTCGGTGCCTCGCCTTTCAGGCTGCTGGCGATCAGTGTCAGGAGCAACACCCCGGTGAGCCACGCCGGTGAGCTGCCGGGCCGTATGGAGGCGACGTCGTCCTGGTTCCGGCAGAGCCGGGTCGTGCTGGCGCCGAGCGAGGCCTCCGGGTGGTTTGCATCGGCGTCGTCAGTGCTGGTGGTGCAGCCCCTGGCCGGGCGCACCGAAGTGGCGACGGAGGGTGCGGCGAGACTGCTCGACGCACCGGGATCGTGGACGCTCATCGCGCCAGGGCAGCGCTACCGGCTGCGGAACACGGGAACGGGCCCGGGAGACGCGGTGGTGATCCAGGTGCCTTGATCGCCTTGGGCCTTCATGGCGGCCCGAGGGTGGCAGCGTACCGTGTCACGACCTCATGGGCCGCCTCCTGCAGCAGCAGGGCGGTCGCTGCAGGGACGCTGATCCGGGTCCCTTCGCGGGTCCGGAGTTCGCGGGCCAACCCGATGGCGGACCGCCCCGTCAGCCGCTCCACCACGACCAGGGCGGCCAGGTAGGTCCCGAGCGGGCTGGGGTGAAAGCCGTCGATGCCATACAGCAGGAGCGAGGCGTCACGCGCCCAGGCCTCGCGCCACGCCTCTCCCGCGGGGAGGAAGATCCCGTCGGCCCGCTCGGCCGCCATCCGGTACGAGTCGCGCACGCCGTCCCAGTCGAACTCGCGCGCCGACGAGGGCCAGACCATGAGCAGCGCCGGCACGGCCCCCGCGGAGCGGATCGGTGTCGCGAACCGCTCCGCGTACTCGAGGAGCGACGGACGGCCCTCGGTGGCGGAGGGTCCCTGCTGCATGACCACGTAGTCCCAGCCGGTGCGGCGAAGGTGCCGAAGGGCCCCACCCTGCGCCCAGTGGTCCTCCAGGCCGAAGTTGGGGAACGCTTCGGACGTCACCGTTACCGGGCCCAGCCCCGCCGAGTCGACCAGGGCGGCGACGACGCCGGGAAGGTCGTTGGTGTAGGTGAGGCTGTTGCCCACGAACAGGATGTTGAGGGCCTCCGGATCGAGTGGCTCCTGGGGGGCCGTGCTCCCGGAGCCACAGGCCGCCAGCACCATGACCATCAGGTGCGACATCGGTTTCATCAGGTGACTCCGCAGATCATACCTGGGCCTACGGGAGACGCCGGGTCGGTGTTTCGGGGCCGGCGCGAGCCCGATGACCCCGCCCATTCCCGCCTGACCCCGCCGACGTAGATTCTGGTCATGCCTGCCCACCGCCTGCTCGGCCTCCACCACGTCACCGCCACCGTCGACGACGCGCAGGAGGATCTCGACTTCTGCCTCGACGGGCTCGGCCTCCGGCTGGTGAAGCGCACCGTCAACTTCGACAACCACAACGTCTTCCATTTCTACTACGGTGACGAGCGGGGCACCCCGGGCACCATCTGGACCACCTTCCCCTACCGGGGCTGGGGCGTCCCGGTCGGCCGGAAGGGCGCCGGCCAGGTGACCGTCACCTCGTTCTCGGTGCCGGAGGGTTCGCTCGAGTTCTGGCAGGCGCACCTGGCGCGTCATCGCGTGCCGGCGAGCGCACCCGAGCCGCGGTTCGGCGAGAAGGTCCTCACTTTCGAGGATCCCTCAGGCCTCGGCTTCGAGCTGGTCGAAAGCGCTACCGATCCGCGGATTCCCTGGACTGGAGGGGCCGTCGGGCCCGATGCCGCCATCCGCGGCATTCACAGCGTGACGATGTTGATCCCGGACCCCGAGGCAACCCTGGCCCTGATGACCGGCGCCCTCGGCTTCTCGGTGGCCGGCGAAGAACCCGGTCGTACCCGCCTCGCCGTCGGGGGTACCGGGCCGGGCTTCGTGGTCGACATCGCCCACGGCTTCGACCCCGGTCCTGCCATGAACGGGCTCGGCACCGTCCATCACGTCGCCTTCGCGATTGGCACTCCGGAGGAACAGCTGGCCCTGCGCGAGGATCTGCTGGGCCTCGGCGTCCGCGTGACCGAGGTTCGCGACCGGCAGTACTTCCAGTCGATCTACTTTCGCACTCCTGGAGGAGTGCTCTTCGAGGTGGCGACGGTGGCGCCCGGCTTTGCCGTCGACGAACCGCTCGCCTCGCTGGGTCAGAGCCTCAAGCTGCCTCCGTGGGAAGAAGCGGACCGCTCGAGCATTGAGCGCGGACTACCGCAGGTCACCCGGTGACCAGCGGCCCACTGCCACCGCATGCCGGGCAGCCGGTGCTCACCATGGGCGCTCCACTCGACCGCGCCCGTGGCGCGGTGATCATGGTCCACGGCCGCAACGCCGAACCGCGCAACATTCTCGAGCTGGTCCCGCTGCTTGGCCACCCCGGCTTCGCCTTTCTGGCCCCCGCCGCCGCCGGGCGAACCTGGTATCCCCTGAGCTTCCTGGCGCTGCGCGAGCAGAACGAGCCCGGCATCTCCTCCGGCATCTCCGTCTTGCATGGGCTGGTCCGGGAGCTTGCGGTCGCCGGCATTCCCCAGGAGCGCGTCGTGCTGCTCGGCTTCTCGCAGGGAGCCTGCCTCTCGTCGCAGTATGCCGCAGAGCACGCGGGGCGCTATGGTGGGCTGATCCTCTTCAGCGGCGGGCTGATCGGGGCGCCGGGCGCCACGTGGAACTTCCCCGGCAGCTTCTCCGGCACCCCGGTCTTCCTCGGCTGCAGCGACGTGGACTCGCACGTCCCCGCGGCGCGGGTCCGCGAGAGCGCCGCGGTCTTCGAGCGGATGGGGGCCCAGGTGGACATGCGGATCTACGCCGGGATGGGCCATCTGGTGAATGAGGAGGAAATCGCGGCGGCACGAGGAATCCTGGGTGGCGTAGAGCGGGATAGAACGGGATAGAACGGGAGAGAACGGGAGAAGGCGGATTTGCGGCTCCATCCCGCTTGCTCCCGTTCTCTCCCGCTCTCTCCCGTCTATTCTTAGAGCATGTTCACCGGTACCCAGATCGCGGCACTCCTGACCCGCCTCGGCATCACCCACGTGGTCACCGTGCCCGACAGCACCGTCGGCCCGTGGGGTGACGCCATCGCCACTGCCCCGGGCCTCAAGCTCGTCCGTGTCTGCCGCGAGGGAGAGGCCTGGGCCGTGGCCGGCGGGCTCTGGCTCGGCGGCCAGCGTCCCCTGGTGATGATCCAGTGCACCGGCCTGTTCGAGTCGGGCGACGCCCTCCGCAACATCCTTCACGACTGGAAGATCCCGGTCCCCTCGATCATCGGGTACCGGAGCTACCTCAACCAGACCGCCCTCCCCGGCGATACCTGCCTGGTCTTCACCGAGCCGGCGCTCGACGCCTGGCGGATCGACTACAAGCTCATCACCTCGCCCGACCAGTATGAGGAGCTCGCTGCGCACCTGGAGAGCTGCCTGGCGGCAGAGTGCCCCGGCGCGGCCTTGATCGCAGAGGGGCGGGCATGAGCGCCCTGGCGCTTCGCGATGCCGTCATGGCGGTCCGCCAGGCCCGCGGAGACGGTGACATCGTCATCGTCACCATGGGCGCCGCTCGCGAGTGGCAGGCGCTCGGGCCGCTGCACCCGCTGGACCTGTTCTTCGTCCCCAGCGCGATGGGCCATGCCACGTCCGTGGGGCTCGGGATCGCGTTGGCCCGGCCGGCACGTCGCGTCATCGTGCTCAACGGCGACGGGTCGATGCTGATGAACCTCGGATCGCTGGTGACGATCACCGCCGAGCGGCCGGAGAACCTGGTGCTGGTGCTGTGCGACAATGGCGCTTACGAGGTGACCGGAGCACAGCCGACGCCCGGCACGCCGGCGGGCCGTGCCGGCGGTGACGCCGTCGACTGGGTCGCCATGGCCCGGGCCGCCGGGTTCACCGCGGTGCTCCGTTTCGACGACCTCTCCAGCTGGCGGGAAGGATTGCCCGGGGTCCTGACGGCGGCGGGTCCCGTCTTCGTGCACCTGGTGACACAGGCGGATGCCGACGCGGGTGGCCCGCGCTCACCGGGTCCTGCGCCCGATCGCGCCCGCGCGCTGAGGGCCGCGCTGTCGGGGTAAGTTCGGCCTCTCAGGCCGGTCCGTTGTCCGGTTGGACAATCCCCGCCAGTCGAGGCTACTTCCTCGCACCCTTCCACCGCCCACCGGTCCCAATGTCCCGCCCCCTCCTCGCTGCCCTCGCGCTGGCCGCCGCTCCCCTCGTCGCCCAGCAACCGTTCACGCTCGAGCAGATCCGCTCCTACCCCTTCCCCAACGAACTGGTCGCCGCGGCCACCGGCAGCCGAATCGCCTGGGCGATGAACGAGCAAGGGCAGCGGAATCTCTACGTCGCCGAGGGGCCCGCCTGGGCCGCCCGGCGGCTTACCTCATATATGGTGGACGACGGCCAGGAGCTGACCAGTGTCCAGCTCTCCGCCGACGGGAAGTGGGTCGTCTATGTGCGCGGCGGCGACCACGGCTCCAACTGGGACGACGGCCTCCCGGTGAATCCGACCTTCCAGACGGTGCCGCCCAAAGTGCAGGTCTGGAGCGTGCCGTT
>DASWBQ010000406.1:0-1896 GCA_036390535.1 Gemmatimonadales bacterium
ATGACCCTCGAGCGCCTCAGGGCAAGCCTGGCGGACCGCTACCGGATCGAGCAGGAGCTCGGCCAGGGCGGGATGGCCACGGTCTACCTGGCCGAAGACCTGAAGCACCGGCGTCACGTCGCCCTCAAGGTGCTCCGTCCCGAGCTGGCCGCGACTCTCGGCGCCGAACGGTTCCTCGCCGAGATCGCCACCACCGCGAATCTCCGGCATCCGCACATTCTACCGCTCTATGACAGCGGCAGGGCGGCAGGACGGCAGGGCGGCAGTGATGAGCTCTTCTACTACGTCATGCCCTACGTAGAAGGGGAGTCCCTCCGCGACCGGCTGAACCGCGAGAAGCAGCTCCCGCTCGCCGACGCCCTGGGCATCGCCCTCGAGGTCGCCGACGCGCTGAGCTACGCCCACGGCCGCGGAGTCATCCACCGCGACATCAAGCCCGAGAACATCCTGCTCGAGAACGGCCACGCCATCGTCGCCGACTTCGGGATCGCCCAGGCCGTGACCGACTCGGGCGGCGAACGGCTCACCCAGACCGGCATGGTCGTGGGCACCCCGCTCTACATGTCCCCGGAGCAGGCCGGGGGCGGATCGATCGATGCCCGGAGTGACCTCTACGCCCTGGCCTGCGTCACCTACGAGATGCTGGCCGGCGCGCCGCCGTTCGGTGGTGCCACCGCGCTGGTGGTGATGGCGCGCCACGCCATGGACCCGGTGCCGGCCCTCCGCACCGCCCGGCCCGAGGTACCGCCGTCGGTGGCCGAGGCGATCGAACGGGCCCTGGCCAAGACCCCCGCCGACCGGCCTCCCAGCGCCCGGGCCTGGCGCGAGGCGATCGAGCGGCCCGCGCCGGCCGCGGATCCCGCCGCCGCCCTCACCTCCTCGGGTACCAAGCGGGCCGCGGAGGGATTCTGGGTGGCCGTCCTGCCGTTCCGGTACACCGGGGCGGACGCCGACGTGACGGCCCTGGCGGAGGGATTGACCGAGGAGATCGTGACCGGCCTGTCGCGGTTCTCCTACCTCAGGGTGATCTCGCACGGCGCCGCGTTCGGGCGTGGCGAGGAGACAGCCGGCGCCCGTGCGGCGGCTGAGCGGCTCGGCGCCCGCTACGTGATCGAGGGCAGCATCCGCCAGGTGGGCACGCGGCTGCGGATCGCGGTCCAGCTGATCGACGCCGGCACCGGGGCCCACCTCTGGGCCGAGACCTATGAGCGCCAGTTCAGCGCGGATACGGTCTTTGCCCTGCAGGACGATCTGGTCCCCCAGATCGTCTCCACCGTCGCCGACATGCAGGGGGTGCTGCCGCGCTCCATCGGCGAAGCCCTGCGCGGCAAGCCGCCCGAACAGCTGAGTCCGTACGAAGCGGTGATGCGCTCCTTCGGGTACTTCGAGCGGGTCACCGCCGAGGAGCACGCGCCGGCGCTGGCCGCCCTGGAACTCGCCGTGAAGAAGGCGCCGGGGCACGCCGAGGCCTCGGCGATGCTGGCGTTCCTGCTCACCCAGGGCTTCGCGCAGGGATTCCAGACCGACCCCGAGGTGCTCCGGCGCGCGGTCGCCTTGGCGCACCGCGCCATCGAGGCCGCGCCCTCCAGCCACATGGCCCACTACGCCCTGGCCCAGGCGCTGTTCTTCCGGAAGGAGATCCAGGCTTTCCGGAACGCCGCCGACCGCACCCTGGCCCTGAACCCGATGGACGGCAACGCCACCTCGCACCTGGGCATGCTGGTGGCGTGCGCCGGAGAGTGGGAGCGGGGCTGCGCCCTGGCGGTCCGGGCCACCCAACTCAACCCGCACCATCCGGGGTGGTACTGGTACCCGATGTTCTTCGACGCCTACCGCCGAGGGGACTATCACGGCGCGCTGGCCATCGTGCTGAAGATCAACCTGCCCGGCCACGTG
>DASWBQ010000407.1:0-11237 GCA_036390535.1 Gemmatimonadales bacterium
CGCATTCCGTTCCGCTGTGGTTCGTCCCGCTGACGTTCGTCCCGCCCTACGCCGCTCCCGCCTGCTGCGGCACCAGCCCGCCGAATCGCCGTTGCCGCCCGTGGAAGTCGGCCAGGGCCGCATCGAGGTCGTCCGACCCGAAGTCGGGCCAGAGCGTCGAGGTGAAGTGCAGCTCGGCGTAGGCCGCTTCCCAGAGCAGGAAGTCACTGAGACGGCGCTCACCCCCCGAGCGGATCAGCAGGTCCACCGGTGGCACCGGCGGGCCGTGGTCGACCAGCGTCAGCAACCGCGCAAACCGCTCCCGGTCCACATCGGGTGGGGCGATCTGCGCGGCCCGGAGGATCGCATCCCGGCCGGAGTAGTCCATCGCGACCCGGAGCCAGAGCCGATCGCCGGCCAGGGTGGCCTGCTCGACCGACTGGATCTGCCGGCGGAGCGCCTCCGGCAACCGGTCCCGGCGCCCGATCACGGTCAGGCGCACCCCCGCCCGCACGCTCTCGTCGCGCTCGCTCCGGAGATAGCGGCGGAACAGCCGCATCAGCCAGGCCACTTCCTCGGCGGGCCGGGACCAGTTGTCGCCCGAGAAGGCGTACACCGTCAGGGTGGCGATCCCGCGGGACGGGGCGGCCTCGACGACCCGGCGGAGGGCGCGGGCGCCCTCCCGATGACCGGCGACCCGGGGCAGCCCTCGCGCCGTCCCCCACCGGCCGTTGCCGTCCATGATGATCGCGACGTGAAGCCCGGTCATGCCCCCACTCCCCGGGCGGCCCGGATCACGGCCTCCATGTGGGCCAGATACCGGTCGAGAGCCGCGCGCCCGGCGTCGGTCAGCGCGTACTCGGTGCGCGGTGTCCGCCCGGCGAATGACTTCCGGCATTCCAGGTAGCCCGCCTCTTCGAGCTTCCGGGCGTGCACGCTCAGGTTGCCATCGGTTGCGCCGAGCACCTGCTTCAGCTCGTTGAAGCTCATCGAAGGCGCCACCGCGAGCGCGCTCACGATCGCCAGGCGGACCCGTTCGTGAATGACCCGGTCGAGGTCGAGCGGCGCGGCGGCCCCGCCGGCCACGGCGTCCAACCGGGGGCGCGACGGCCCCGGGGCGCGGCGCTTCGCGGCGGAACGGTCAGCCACCGTGCCTCCTCGCGATCAGCAGTCCGAACGCCACGTGCAGCCCGCCGAAGCCGAGCGCCATGAGGAGATCCCCCCAGTCCGGCAGCAGCAATGCCATCGCCCCGACAGCCATGAAACAGGCGCCCATGACCGGCACCACCCGGATCGAGAAGGCGCCGGCGGTGGCGACGGCGGTCCCGTAGAGCAGCATCCATAACCCCGGGAGGTACGCGCTGAGCCCCGCCCGGTAGAAGACTGGCGTCAGGAGCGCCCCCGCCAGGATTGGTGGCACGAAGTTCCCGGCGAACTGCTTCCCGGCAAGGGTCAGCCCGGGGGAGGCCATCCGCTGGGCCTTTCGCACGAAGGCGATCCCGCCCAGTCCTAGCGCCAGCACCGCCTCCGCCAGCCAGACCGCCAGCCACTCGGCCGGCAGCGACTGGCGGGAAGCCGCCCAGGCGGCGAGGAACGCCGTCCCCCCCATCCAGACCCCACCCCACCCCGGAACGGCGGTCAGCGGGGCCGCCCGGGCCATGGTCGCGCGAATGAACGACAGGTCCTCGGCGGCACGCTGGTGCAGCGGGGCCGGATCGGGATCTGGAGGGCGGCGGAGGGGTTGAGCCATGACCGAGAGAGGAGAGAGTGGAAAGAAGAGAGGGGAGAGTGACCAATGCCCTACTATGCATGAAGAAGTCCCTTGTGTCAAGTACTTTATGTCACAAAGTTTGACCACAAAAGAGAACCCCGGGTGACCCCCGGGGCTCTCTCTACTCTCTACTCTCTACTCTCTACTCTCTAGTTCCCGCCCCGGCTCAGGTTCGGGTTGTTGTCGATCTCAGGCGTCGGCAGGAGCCAGCACTTCTGGGCACCCACGGGGGCGAACCCGGGCTTCCAGTAGGTCGACCCGGGGACCGGCATCCCGATGACCGCGGCACCCTGCCCCGCCCCATCCGCCCGGCGGAAGTCGCCGAGCCGCTTGCCCTCGAGGTAGAACTCGAGGCCGCGCTGGGTCATGAACTCGGTCATGAGGGCTGTCCCAGTGGTTCCGCCATTGTACGGCGGCTGGCCGTTCGCCGCCCGGCGGGCCTGGATCAGCGCCAGCATCGTCGCGTCCCCGCCGGCCTCCGCCGCGATGTAGTCCGCTTCCATCTTCGAAGCGAGCCGGATCGGGGCGTTGAAGGTCGGGTACTTGTTCTGGATCACGTACGGGACGCCACGGTCCACGGTGTAGTTGGCGTCCTGCGGCAGCAGGTTGGATGGCGCCACCCGCTGCGGCACTCGCGGGTCGGTGACCCGCCAGATCGGCGAGACGGCGATCGAGCCGCGATCGGCGATGAACTGCCAGAGCCGGTTGCCCAGACGGGTCCGGTTGGCCAGGTCATCGGCGTAGTTCAGGTTGAAGTTGAACCCGGCCGGTACCGAGGCGGCGTCCGCGGCGGCCTGGCTCTTCCGGCCCGCCTGCAGGTGGGCCCGGGCGCGCCCGACCCGGGCGGCGTTCGCGAGAGCCACGGCGTCGGTTGTGCCGTTGGCGGTGCCGATGTCGATGGCCTTGGTGAAGTGGGCCACCGCCGAGTCCAGCATGTTGAGGGTGGTCAGCTCCGGCCCGGACAACACCGTCCCGGTGCAGAACATCTCGGCCATGAGGATGTAGCTGTAGCCGAGGAACACCTCGCCCCGCTGGAGGTTGATGTTCTTGGCCGGTTCCGGCAGGTCGCCCAGATTGAGCACCAGGTAGGCCGAGGCGGCCGCCTGCGAGAGTGGGAACCAAACGTCGGTGTTGTGGCTGCCGTTCTGGATCACGACGTCCCGCCGCCCGAACTCGTTCCGGGTGGGGAAAGTCTCGGCCACGTCACTCTCGCCCACGAACCAGGACGAGTACATGATGAGCCAGCCGTAGGCCACGGCGAAGTTCTGCTGGGCGGAGCCCGCCAGCACCGGGGCGTCCGTCACGGGGTCGAGAGCGTTGATGTCAATCACCGTCGGGTTGGGGACGGTGAGCCACTCATCGCACCCCGCCGAGGCGATGGCGCCGACCGCAACCAGAGTGCGGGCAAGCGTTCGCATGATCTTCATCGGTCGAGGCTCCTTAGAAAGTCAGGTTGACGCGGACGATGAACCGCCGCGATGGAGGCACCGTCAGGAAGTCCTGCCGGTTGAAAGCGGCATCCACGGCCGACACGACTTCGGGGTCGAAGCCCTCGTAGTCGCTCCAGAGACCGAGGTTCTGCCCGCCGATCGTGATCGCCCCGCCCTGAGCGCCCAGCTTCGAGGCCCAGTTGGTCGGCAGGGTGGCGGTCAGCGAGACCTCGCGGAGGCGGTAGAAGCTGCCGTCCTGGATGTAGGCCTCTTCGACGTCGTTCACCGTGGCGCTGGTGCCGTTCTCGCGCAGGAACGCCGGTTGGCCGGGCGTCGGATTGCCATAGCGGCGGAGCCGCTCGTACTTGCTCAGCTTGGTCGGATCGAGCCGGTTGTCGCTCCGGACCAGCTGGGTCTCCCGGAAGAAGTCGGTCAGGTTCTCGACCGAGTGGCCCTGCTTCGTGTCCATCGAGGCGTAGAGCCGGAAGTTCTTCAGGAAACTGACGTTGGTGGAGATATTCCCCTCGAACGTCGGCAGGATGTGGTCATAGAACTCGAGGGTGTCCGACACCCGGACGATGTTGGTGAGGGTGTCGATCGAGCGGATCTTCAGTCCGTACCAGGCGCCGACCTGACGGCCTTCCGTGATCCGGTTCCGAGTCCCGAACGGTGACACCGCACCCAGGTCAGTGACCTCGTTATTCAGGGTGTTGGCGCCGATCCGGATGTCCCACGAGAAGTTCGGGTTCTGTACCGGCACGGCGGTGAAGGCAACTTCGATGCCCTGATTGACCACCTCGCCGATGTTGACGAACGGGTTCGACGAGAAGCCCAGCGACGGCGGCAGCGGCCGGGCCAGGAGCAGGTCCTTGGTGGTCTTGTCGAAGTAGGTGAACTCGAGGCCGATCCGGTCGTTCAGCAGGCCGGCGTCGAAGCCCAGCTCCAGCTCCTGGCCCCGCTCGGCCTTGAGGTCCTGGTTGCCGGGGTTGTTCGGCACCGCGCCGGAGGCGGTGGTGGTGCCGACGATATAAGCCGCCGAGGACAGGGTCGTGAGCGAGGCGCCCGGCGTCGGCGAACGGCCGGTCGAGCCCCACGCGCCACGGAGCCGCATGGTGTTGATGAAGCCCAGGTTGTTCTGCCAGAAGCCGGTCTCGGACACCACCCAAGAGGCCCCGACCTTCGGGAGGAAGAACCAGTCGGCGTTCTCGCCGAACGACGAGTTGGCGTCATACCGGGCGCCCAGGGTCACGAACAGCTGGTCCTGCCAGCCCAGCTGCCACTGGCCGAGGATGCCGACCTGGCGCTGCCGGACCCAGCTTTGGGCGCCGGAGGTGGAGGAGGCCGCCGACACCATGTTGGTGGAGTTGACCGTCAGGCCAAGGCCGGAACCCTGGACCCACTCGGTCCGGGAGTCGAGCAGCTGGGCCCCGAACGAGAAGTTCGAAACCAGCTTGCCTTCCATCAGCTCGTTCCGGATGTTGCCCAGGTAGTCGAGCGTGAGCCGCTCGCCGCCGCGCCGGAGCTCCGTAATGCTGCCGGTGTTGGCGGTGCCCTGGTAGGATCCGCGGCTGTTCTTCGGGAAGAACCGGGTCTCTTCGTCACGGAACAGGTCGCCGCCCACGGTGAACCGGTTGGTCAGCCAACGGACCGGGTTCCAGTTGGCCGTCGCCGTCGCGATGGTCCGGTGGGTCGTGATCTGGTTCTCGATGGCCGCGATGGCCTTGACGTCGCGCGCGAACCCGAACCAGCCGTTGTTGCTTTCGACGCCGTCGTCCCGGCGGGTCAGCGGGGTGCCCAGCAGGCCGCCGCCGAGGTAGCCGTAGACGTTGTTGTCGTTGTCGGGAATGTCGGCGATGCTGCGGAGGACGTTGAAGCCGACGTCGAGGGTCAGCTTGTCGCTCGGCACCCAGTTGAAGTTGACCCGGGCGGTCTGCCGGTCGAACCCGTTGTTCGGGAGGGTGCCATCCTCGGTGTCGTAGTTGATCGAGGCATAGTAGCCGTAGCTCTGGCCGCCGCCCCGCCCGACCCAGCCCACCCCGATCATGTTGCCGGTCCGGAACGAGCCCTCACGGACGTTGGGGTTGTCCGAGACCAGGTCCGCGGTCGTCTTGCCGCGGCAGAGGGGGTTCGTCGAGGTCGGCGCGATCAGCGCCGCGGTGCAGAAGGCGAAGTTGTCCGGCGGGGTGAAGTTCGGGTCGATCGAGTTGTACTCGAAGCTCACCTGCTGGGTGAAGCGGCCCGAATTGACCTTGCCCTTCTTGGTGATGATCGAGATCACGCCCGCCGAGGCGTCGGCCCCGTAGAGGGTCGCGGCGGCCGGCCCCTTCACCACTTCGATCGACTCGATGTCGCCGGGGTCGATGTCGTTCATCCGGTCGGACCGCTGGCCCGACTGGGTCGCCAGATTGGTGCCCCGCGCCACGACGATGCCGTCGACCACGAGCAGGGGCTCGTTGCTGAGGCTGATCGAGGCGGCGCCGCGGATCCGGATCTGGCTCGAGGTGCCGGAGGTTCCGGAGCCCTGGACCACCGAGACGCCCGGGACCCGCGACTGCAGCACGTTGCTGACGCTCTGGATCGGGGCGACCTGGTTGAGGTCGCTGACGGCGACTTCGGCCACCGTCGCGGCCTGCGCCCGGCGCTTGATGTCGCCGGCCGTCCCCGAGATGATTACCTCTTCGAGCACCACCACCGACGCGTTCAACTTGAAGCTGGCGGTATACTCCTGGCCCGGGGTCAGGGTCGTCTCGATGTCCGCCGCCCGGAACCCGATCCGGCGCGCCTGGATCTTCACCGGCCCGGGCAGGACCCCCGTGATCCGGAAGGCGCCCCGCATGTCGGTCACTCCCTGCAGGGTGGTGCCGGCAATGTTGACGCGAACCTCCGCAATGGGCGCCCCGGTGCTCGCGTCCGTCACCGTCCCGGCGACGGTCGCGCGCTCCTGCGCGCTGGCCTGCCCCGGCAGGGCGACCGCCACCGCGGCGAACGCCAGAGCCCGAAGCAGACCGTTCAACGCTGCTCGCTTCATCGGTCCATCCTCAGTGAAAGGTTGACTGGAAAAGTTGAGGGGAGTGGAGAGGGACCAGACGGTCCCGGGAAGGAAACCGCTAATGGCGACGGCATGGTCGGAAAATATTGAAGTTTTGTCGGGCATCTACCGTGCCCGGCAATAACTTGCACCTTGTCGTTGTCCTTCACAAGGTTAGCCGTCCCGGCCTCGCAGCGCTGTGTCGTTCGGACACGAGGGGCTGGCCGCCGCCGTGTCGGAACGTCACCTCAGCCCATGAGCCAACTCCATGCCCCACAGCGGGTTCCGGTGAGTAGATTAAGACGGCATTCGCGCCCATCCCCCACGGAGTTGACCATGCCTGCCCGCTCCTCCGCCCGATGGCTTGCCGTCCTCGTCCTAGCCGGCTGCCGTCCCGCCCTGCCCCCGTCGGACCCGGCGATGGTGGCGGAGTGGATGCAGAACTACTACGGGCTGGTCCGGGCCGAGCGGCTCTCGCCCCCGGTGGCCTCCCGGGTGCTGGCCTACGCCGCGGTCGGACTGTACGAGGGCTACGCGGCGGGGGCCCCAGCCCTCCCCTCCCTGGCCGGACGGCTCAACGGTCTCGACAGTCTCCCCCGGGCCGCCCCGGGGGAAGCGGTGGACCCCGTGATCACCGCGCTGGCCGCCGAGCGGACCGTGCTCGATTCGCTCTTCGCCGAAGGCCTCCCGGCCACCCGCGCAGCGTTGGCCCAGCTGGCCGACTCGCTCGAGCAGGCCAGGCTGGCGACGGGCATCCCGGAAAAGCTGATCGGTCCCTCACGGACCCTCGGCCAGCAGGTCGGCACCGCGATCTTGGCCTGGGCCGCCGCCGACGGTTTCGATTCGACCCGGACCAAACCCTACCGGCCGCCTGCGGGCAAGCCGGAGGACTGGGTCAACGACTCGGGCGTGGACGAGTACACCGCGCAGAACATCAACGCGGCCAGCGATTTCGTGGCGCTCGACAATCCGGCCGCGAGCCTCCAGCCCGGGGCGGCCAGCGAGCGGGCCCTGGCCGTGAACCGGCCCAAGGGAACGGACATCAGGACCCTCAAGGCCGTGAACCCGGTCGGGGCCACGGAGCCCTGGTGGGGTACCCTCCGGCCGTTCGTGCTCCAGCGTGCCGACGAGTGCGGCCCGGTGCCGCCCCCCGCCTACTCGACGGACCCGGCCTCCACCTGGTACCGCGAGGCGGCCCGGGTGCTGGAGGTCAGCCGCACCCTCACCGAAGACCAGCGCCAGACCGTGCTCTACTGGGCCGACAACGCCGGGCAGAGCGGCACGCCGGTCGGCCACTGGCTCAGCATCGGGAGCCAGCTGGTCAGCGAACTCGGCCTCTCCACCGAGCGCGCCTTGGAGGTCTTTACCCTGGCGACGCTGGCCCAAGCCGACGCCTTCATCGCCATCTGGCACGCCAAGTACGCCTTCAACACCGTCCGGCCCCGGACCTACATCCGGCGGACCATGGACCCGGCCTGGGACCCGGTCATCTCAACCCCGCCCTTCCCGAGCTACCCGTCCGGACACGCGGGGCAGTCGGCGGCGGCGGCCACCGTCCTCACCGGACTCCTCGGTACGGTGGCGTTCGTGGACAGCACCAACCTGACGCTGGGCCACCCGGTGCGGCGGTACCCCTCGTTCCAGGCCGCAGCCGACGAGGCCGCCCTCTCGCGGCTGCTGGGCGGTCTCCACTATGAGGTCGACAACGTCGAGAGCCAGGCGCTCGGCCGCTGTATCGGCACCAAGGTGGTCGAACGGTTGCGCACCGACACCACGGGAACCGCCAGGTGAGCCGCCGGCTCCTCCTGGCCGTCCTGATGGCGGCGTGGGCGTGCGCCCGGAGCGAGCCGCCGGCCGACTGGACGGAGGAGAATGGCTACCGCTGGAAGCCACTGGCGGTGTCGCGCCGCGGCGAGGCCGGTTTCTCCGTCGTCAGCGGCGGGACCAGCGGGATCGCTTTCGAGAACCGGGTCCGGGACTCGCTGATCCTGGGCAACCGGATCCTGGCACAGGGGGGCGGCGTGGCCTTCGCCGACGTGGACGGGGACGGTCTCACTGACGTCTACCTCTGCCGCACCGACGGACCCAACGCACTCTACCGGAACCTGGGCGGCTGGCGCTTCGAGGAGATCACCGTCGCTGCCGGCGTGGCGCTGGGAGACCGGTACTCCACCGGGGCGATGTTCGCGGACATCGACGGCGACGGCGACCAGGACCTCCAGGTGAACGCCCTCGGCGGCCCCAATGCCCTCCTCCTCAATGACGGGCGGGGTCGTTTCACCGAGGACACCAGCTATCCCGGTCGCACCTCGCGCGCTGGCAGCACCACCTCCACCGCGGGGGACACCGACGGCGACGGCTGGCTCGAGCTGTTCACGGCCAACTACAAGGCCTACACCATGCAGGACTCGGTCCCGCCCCAGCAGATCGCCTTCGACCAGATCGTGCGGCAGTCGGGACCGAACCAGTTCCAGGTCATCCCGCGGTTCCAGCGGGACTACCGCCTGATCCTGCGGCACGACCTCGGCGCCATCAACCTGGTCCAGCGGGCCGACCCCGACGACTTCCTGCAGAATCTCGGCGCCGGGCGCCTGGAGCGCGTGCCGCTCACCGCGGCGCGCTTCCTCGACGAGGACGGCAAGACCCTGCCGTGGGAGCCGGAGAGTTTCGGGCTGGCGGCCCGGTTCGTGGACATCGACCTCGACGGCGACCCCGACCTCTACGTCGCCAACGACTTCGAGGACGCGGACGAATTCTGGATCAACGACGGTCAGGGCCGCTTCCGCCTCATTCCCCGGACCGCGCTCCGGACCACCAGCAACTCCACCATGGCGATCGATTTCGCCGACGTGGACCGCGACGGCTGGCCGGACCTCTTCCAGGTGGACATGCTGGGCCTCGACCCGCGGCAGTTCAAGACCCAGATCCCGACCCACACCGCCCTGCCGAAGCAGCCGGGCCGGATCGACGACCGGCCCCAGATGCAGCGGAATACCCTCTTCCTCAACCGGGGCGACCGGACCTTCGCCCAGGTGGCGGAGTACGCGGGGGTCCAGGCCTCGGGGTGGTCGTGGTCCACCCTGTTCATGGACGTCGACCTCGACGGCTGGGAGGACGTCCTGGTCGGCACCGGGCACCCGTGGGACCTGATGGACGCCGATGCCCAGCAGCGGTTGCGCAACCGGCTGGTGGGAGTCGAGTGGCGGCGCACCCGCTGGGAGTACCCGCCCCTCAAGCTGCCGAACGTCGCCTTCAGGAATCGCGGCGACCTGACCTTCGAGGACGCGACTGCCGCCTGGGGATTCGGTCCCGAGGCGGACATTTCACACGGCATGGCGACCGCCGACCTCGACGGCGACGGCGACCACGACGTCATCGTGAACCGCCTCGACGCCCCGGCGCTGGTCCTCCGGAACGAGAGCCCCGCGCCGCGGATCGCCGTCCGGCTCCGCGGTGATGCGCCCAACACCGCGGCCATCGGCGCCCGGGTGCGCATCCTCGGCGGTGCCACACCGGTCCAGGAACGGGAGGTGGCGGCCGGCGGACTCTACCTCTCCCACAGCGACCTGCTCCAGACCTTCGCGACCGGAACCGCCGACAGCGTGACCATCGTGGTCGAGTGGCGTGATGGCCGCCGCTCCGAGATTCGCGGCGCGCGCCCCAACCGGCTCTACGAGGTGTCGACAGCGACCGCGCAGAGCCCCCCAGCGCCCGCCGCCGATCCGGCGCCTTCTCTCTTCGAGGACCGGACGGCCGACATCGGCCACCGGCACGTGGAGGCCGCCTATGACGACTACTCCCGGCAGTTCCTTCTCCCTAACGCCCTCTCGCAGCTGGGTCCCGGCATCACCTGGGCCGACCTCGACCGGGATGGGGACGAGGACCTGCTGATCCCAGCTGGAAGGACGGGCGCCCTCGGCGTCTACCGGAACGATGGTGGCCGGTTCCGGCGGATGGACGGCGGGCCCGCGGCTCGGGATGACCAGACGACTGCACTGGTGATGCCCGCCGGCCGTGGCGGCAGCACGGTGCTCGTCGGCCAGGCCAACTACGAGCAGGACTCCGCGGCGGCGGCGCTCGCCGTGCCGCCGGTCGTGGAACTGGCCTGGGGACCCGGCGGGCTTCGCCCGATGCCCCGGTCGGCGTTGGTTGGCGACACGGCCAGCCCTGGCCCGCTGGCGATGGCGGACTACGACCTCGACGGCGACCTCGACCTCTTCGTCGGCGGACGGGTCATCCCGGGCGCCTATCCCCTCTCGCCCTCATCCCGGCTCTACCGGAACGACGGCGGCATCTTCACCCTCGACCCGCAGGGCGACAGCTTCCTCCGCGGCGTCGGCATGGTGTCGGCGGCACTGTTCGCCGACGTCGACGGCGACGCCGACCAGGACCTCCTGATCGCCATCGAGTGGGGCACCATCCGCCTCTTCCTGAACACCGGTGGCCGGTTCGCCCCCGCCCCCGACTCCTGGGGCCTGGGCGGGCGCTACAGCCGCTGGAACGGCCTCTCGGCGGGCGACCTCGACGGCGACGGGAGGCTCGACCTCGTCGCCACCAGCTGGGGCCGCAACACCCTCTACCCTGCCGACTCGCTCCGCCCGCTGCTCTTCACCTTCGGGGCCTTCGGCCGGGACGGCGAAGTGGAGATGCTCTTCGCCAGGCACGACGACCGGATCGGGGGGATCGCGCCGCTCAACACCTTCGCCCGGGTCAGCCACGCCATCCCCAAGGTCGCCGAGCGGATCCGGACCTTCTCCCGATGGGCCGACGCCACCGTCGGGCAGGCCCTGGGCACCGACTCGGCGCGGTCCGCCACCCTCGGCGCGACCACAATGGATCACCTCGTCCTCATGAACCGGGGCGGCCGCTTCGACGCGGTCTCCCTGCCGAGGGAGGCGCAGTTCGCCCCCGCCTTCCATGCCAGCGTGGCCGACTTCGACGGCGATGGTGACGAAGACGTCTTCCTGGCCCAGAACTTCGTCGCCACCGAGATCAGCGTGCCGCGCTACGACGCGGGCCGGAGCCTGCT
>DASWBQ010000408.1:0-5867 GCA_036390535.1 Gemmatimonadales bacterium
AAGTGTAGCGTACAGTCGATTCCATCCGCCAGCCCATCATGTCCATCGCCCGCTCCGTGCTGCTCCGTGCCTCGAAGAGCCAATGGCTCGCCGACCAGGTCACGCACCGCAGTTTCACCCGCCGGGCGGTCCGCCGGTTCATGCCGGGCGAGCGGCTCGAGGACGCCATCGCGGCCGGCCGGACGCTGGCGCCCGACCGGCTGGGGGTGGTCCTCACCCAGCTGGGCGAGGAGCTGCACTCCCTCGAGGAGGCCGACCAGGTCAGGGACCACTACCTCGGCGTGTTCGACCAGCTCAAGGCGTCCGGGCTCCGCGGTCACGTTTCCGTGAAGCCCACCCAGCTGGGGCTCAACCTGTCGGCCGCCGCCTGTGAGCAGCACCTCTTCACCCTGGCGGCGAAGTCCGACACGACCGGCATCGACCTCTACGTGGACATGGAAGACTCCGCGTACGTGGACCGGACCCTGGCGCTGTACCGGGCGGTCAAGGCGAAGCACCCGCTGGTGGGGCTGGCGCTGCAGTCGTGCCTGCGGCGGACGCCGCAGGATCTCGAGGCGCTGTTCCCGCTCCGGCCCAGGATCCGGCTGGTGAAGGGCGCCTACCTGGAGCCGGCCAGCATTGCCTTCCCCGACAAGGCCGACGTCGATCGCGCCTACTTCGAGCTGGGGGACCGGATGCTCCGCCAGGCGGCGAAGGGCGAGTGCGTGCTGATCATCGGCTCGCACGACGTGCCGCTGGTTCGGCGGCTGGTGGACCGGGCCCGGGAGCACGGCGCCACCGATCAGCAGTACGAAATCCACATGCTGTACGGGATCCGGAGCGACGCCCAGCGGCAGCTGGCGGCCGAGGGCCGGACGGTGAAGACCCTGATCAGCTACGGGGCCCACTGGTTCCGGTGGTACATGCGCCGCCTCGCGGAGCGCCCCGCCAACGTTCTCTTCGTGGCGAAGAGCCTGCTGGGATGATCCCGGGCCCGCTTGACCCCCTGATGACGCCGGGCTGACGGCCGGATCCCAGATTGACCATGTGAACCGGTCATCCGCCCGATCGTGAACCGAGACCTGAGGGACTCGCTATCGGAAGCGCTGGGTTCGGGATTCCGGATCCTCCGCGAGCTCAGCGGCGGGGGGATGTCCCGCATCTTCCTGGCGGAGGAGTTGGCGCTCGACCGGGAGGTGGTGGTCAAAGTCCTCGCCCCGGAGCTGGTCGGGGACAACAACCTCGAGCGGTTCCGCCGGGAGATCCTCCAGACCGCCCGCCTCCAGCACCCCAGCATCGTCCCGCTGCTGACCGTGGGCGCGGTCCAGTACGCGAACGGCGCCCAGGGACCCTACTACATCATGCCGTACATCCGGGGCGAGACGCTCCGGAGCCGTCTCCAGCGCGAGGGCGCGTTCGCGACCGCGGCGACGGTCCGGGTGCTCCGCGATGTGCTCGAGGCGCTGGTCCATGCCCATCATCACGGGGTGGTCCACCGCGACATCAAGCCGGAAAACATTTTCATCTCCGGCGGGCACGCGGTGGTGACCGACTTCGGGATCGCCAAGGCGATCTCCGGCGGAGGCGAGTCGGCCGCATCGACGCTCCCGGGCCTGGTGGTCGGGACGCCGATGTACATGGCGCCGGAGCAGGCTGGCGACGAGCACGTGGACCACCGGGCCGACCTCTACAGCCTGGGGGTCGTGGCCTACGAGCTGCTTGCCGGGCGGGCGCCGTTCGCGGGCATGACGACGCGCCAGGTCATCGTGGCCCACGCCCGGGCCGCCCCGGAGCCGATCAGCCGCCTCCGCCCCGACCTGGTTCCGGAGCTGGCCCAGGCCGTGATGCGCTGCCTCGAACGCGAGCCGGACAAGCGCTGGCAGAGCGCCGAGGAGATGCTCCGGCACCTCGAAGGGGTGCGGGTGAGCGACCCCGGCCTTCGGTTGACCGCGGAAACGGAGGTGGCCAGGGGGCAGCGGCGCATGGGGTGGGTGGCCGCCGTCGCCGCGGCCGGTGTCCTTGCCGTGCTCGCCTTCCGGCAATGGGCCGGCTCGCCCGTTCAGGCGGCGGCGACGCCGGTCTCGGCCCTGCTGGTCCTGCCGCCGACGATGAGCGGCGACTCGGCGGGGATCTCCGCGCTGGCCACCGCCCTGCGGATGGACCTCAACTACGACCTGCAGCGACGCCGGCTCACGGTACTCGCCCCGATGGCGGCCGAGGAACTGCTCGGCCTGGGGGACTTCCGGGCCGTGGCCGACAGCCTGAAGGCGCGTTACCTGCTGCAGTCGGAGCTGCTGCGGGTAGGGGACTCGGTCCGGGTCAATGTGTCGCTCGATGACTACCGGTCGTCGCTCAAGGTCCTCTGGTCGGGGCAGTATTCGCTGCCGGTGCGGGGGGTGGTCACCGCACTCGATGCCGCGATCCGGGCCATCGCCGACAGCATCGTGGACTCGGTCACGGCCGAGCTCGCCGGCGAGGGCGACGCGTCGGCCCGGGGCGCCCTGGCCCGCGGTCACCTGCCGCCGGAGCGAGCGACGCGGCAGCGGAGCCCGGAGGTGGCGGCCCTGCTGGCCGAGGCGGACAAGGCGATGCGGCTCCGCAACCGTGACGGATTCCAGTACGCGACTGAGCTGTACCGGCGGGCCGCGGCGCTCGACCCCGACGACCCGGGCCCCCACTCCGGCCTGTCGAGCGTCTATGCGCTCCTCCTGGTGTACACCTACCGGAGCGGCATGGACCTGCACGAGGCGGCCGCGCTGTCCCTGGCCCACGCGGAGCGGGCGGTGGAGCTCGACCCCGCTTCGGACGAGGCGCTCACGGCCAGGGCCTACATCCTCAACCTGGTCAACGCCCCGACCGACACGGTCCGGCGCGACTTCGCGCAGGCGCTCACGCTCAACCCCTCGTCCCAGCCCGGATGGTACTCCGTGCTGCTGATGCGCGAGGGCCAGAAGGACTCCGCCCTCAGCGAAGCCTTCCGCGGGGTCGCCCAGGATCCCAATTCGCCGGGGCGACGGATCACCATCGGGTGGGACGCGATCGGGCTTCGCGAGGACGCCCTCGCCGTGGCGCACGCCGACTCGACCGTCGTGCTTGACCCGGAACTGCCCCTGGCGCGGGGCCTCCTGGCGCGGGCGCTGCTGGCCGCCGGCCGACTGGACCGCTGCGCCCGGCTGGAGGCCGGTCCCTACCTCGGCAGCCGCGCCGCCTGCCTGCACCGGCTCGGGCGCCTGGCCGCGGCGCGCGACGCGGCCGACTCGCTGCTCCTGCGCTACCGGCGGGCGGACCAGGACTCGGTCTACGATGCCGCGCTCTATGCCCAGGAGCTGGCCATCTACTTCGCCGCCCTGGGTGAAGGCGAAGCCGCCGTTACCTGGGTGCGCGAGGCGTTCGCCCGGAGCCCGGGCGGGATTCCGTGGCCCTTCCTGCGGTCCCGTCTCTTCGACCCGGTGCGGGGTGCCACCCAACTCGACACCCAGATCGCAGCGCTCGAGCGGGAGCAGTTCGTCCGGGTCCGTGCCGAGGCCGCCCGCCAACTTGCGCTCCTGCGCGCCGTGGAGTAATTCCCACCACCCCATGACCCAGACCTCTGTTCCCGGCTCTGCCGGGGAGGCGCCGGAAGCGCGCTCCGGTCTCGAGCCCTTCCAGCAGGCCGAGCTGCCGCCCGCGCCCGTCCCGCGGGGGCTCCGGCAGTGGCTCGCCGCCGTCGGCCCCGGCATCATCGTCCTGGGCGCCTCCCTCGGCAGCGGCGAGTTCCTGCTCGGCCCCGCGGTGGTGGTGAAGCACGGCTTCACCCTCCTCTGGATCGCGGGGGTGGCGATCGTGCTGCAGACGATCTTCAACACCGAGCTGATGCGCTACACGCTGGCCACCGGCGAGCCCGTGCTCACGGGCTTCATGCGCACCCGCCCGCGCTCGAGCTTCTGGGCGGGGTTCTACGTTCTCCTCGGCTTTCTCCAGCATGGCTGGCCGGCCTGGGCCGCCACCGCGGCCGGGGCGATGTTCTTCACCGGGGCACGCCGCCTTCCGGGCGGGGGAGACTCCGACGCCGTCTTCCTCTGCGCCGTGCTCATCTACCTGGTCTGTGTCGGCATCCTGCTGGTGGGCCGCCGGGTGGAGCGCACCCTCGAGATCCTCAACTGGGTGCTGGTGTCGGCGATCATGGCCGGCCTGCTGGCCCTGACGCTGGCCTTTGCGGGCGCCGGGACGTGGGGTGCGGCGCTGGCGGGATACGTGGGGTATGACGCGACGGCTGGTCGCTTCCTGCTGATCCCCGAAGGCGCCGACTGGTTCCTGCTCGGGGCGTTCGCCGCCTTCTCCGGCGCCGGCGGCATGGGCAACATCGCCCTCTCCAACTGGGCCCGCGACAAGGGCTACGGGATGAGCCAGCGGGCGGGCTACATCCCCGCCGCCATGGGAGAGAAGGTGGAACTGGCCCACAACGGCTTCCGGTTCACCCCGACGCCGGAGGCGATGGCCCGGTGGCGCGGATGGTGGCGGCTGGTGCAGGCAGACCAGTACGTCGTCTTCTTCCTGGGCGCCATCCTCGGGATGATGCTGCCCGCCCTGCTGTACGTGACCTTCGTGCCGGCCGGCACCGACATCCGGGGGCTCGGGGTCGCCGCCGAGCTGGCGTCCGCGATGGCGAAGGTGAAGGGGCCGGTCTTCGGCGGCCTGATCGCCATCATGGCGGTCTGGGTGCTGTTCAAGACCCAGCTGGACCTGCTCGAGGCGGGGGTCCGGACCTTCACCGACGTGCTCTGGACCGGCAGCCGCCGGATCCGCGCCTGGCGCGGGGGCGATGTCCGGCGGGTGTATTACCTGGTGCTGGCGGTGTCCGTCTTCTGGGGCCTGCTCGCGCTCCGGCTGGGCGAGCCGGTCTGGCTGCTGCAGATCGCCGCCAACGTGGGCGGGCTGATCCTGGCGATTGCGGCGTCCCACCTGCTGTACATCAACTGCACCCTGCTGCCCCCCGCTCTGCGGCCGCCGCTCTGGCGCCGCCTCGCCCTGGTGACGATGACGGTGTTCTACGGGGCGTTCTTCGTGATGTGGATGGTGAAGTCGTAAGGCCGAGTCGAGAGTCGTGAGTCGTGAGAACAACCGAGGGGCGGCCTCTGGCCGCCCCGTCGATTCCCGCTCTCTCCCGTTCTCTCCCGCCCCCTAAGAAGAGCACGAAATCGTCAGGTCCCGGGCCCACTCCGGCGGGCTCTGGGCGTACTCCTGCATCCCCGGCCGCTCGGAGAAGGGGAACTTGAGGAGGTCGCGGAGCCGCTCGATCTCGGTCGGGTCGCCGGCCTCGGCCTGCCGGATGGCCCGCTCGGCCAGCCAGGTCCGCACGACGTACACCGGGTTCACCCGCGCCATTCGGGCCTGCCGCTCCCCGTCCTTGCTCCGTTCGGCGGCGAGACGGTCGCGGTAGGCGGCCAGCCAGCGGTCCAGCGTGCCGGCATCGGCCACCTCCGCGCGGAGGGCCTGCGGCGTCGTCCCGACCTGCACCGAGTAGTCGCCCAGTGCCCGGAAGAAGCGGGTGTGGTCGGCCCGCTGCTCGAGGAGCATGGTGAAGAGGTCGCGGACCAGTCCGGCGTCCTCGGGGCGTGCCTCGGTGAGGCCCAGCTTGGCCCGCATCCGGAGCCCCAGGTGGTGCTCGAAGCTGGGGCGGTAGGCAGCCAGTGCCTCCTCCGCCTCGCCGCGCGGGACCAGGCTGAGCAGCGCCTCCGCGAACCGGGTCAGGTTCCAGAGGCCGACCGCGGGCTGCTGGTCGAAGGCGTAGCGCCCCTCGTGGTCGGAGTGGTTCGGGGTGAAGCCCGGGTCGTACGCCTCGAGGAAGCCGAAGGGGCCGTAGTCGAGGGTGAGCCCAAGCACCGACATGTTGTCGGTGTTCATCACGC
>DASWBQ010000409.1:0-5221 GCA_036390535.1 Gemmatimonadales bacterium
CTGCCGTCCCGGAGCACGAGGAAGGCAATCTTGCCGCTGGAGCGGGTGGTGGTGACCCAGCCGTGAACCGTGGCGATCTGGCCGACCAGGCCCGGGAGAGCGGAGATGGCGGTGCTTGACATGGCGGGAGTCTAGCCGTCCCCCGCGGGGCGAACAAGCCGAGCGAGACGCTTGCGGAGCCTGCCACACCCCGAGATTTTTCTGCTCATGGCATCACCCGCGACACCGTCGCGCCCCCCCACTGCCCTCCTGCGCACCGATAGTGTCCCAGCCGTCCTCGAGATCGGGGGCGACTGGTCGCGTGACCGTGGGGCGGAAGGTCTGGATGCCATGCTGGACCACCTGGTGGGCACGCCGGCACGCTCGACCGTCAGGGTCGAGTCCGCCGGGCTGGGCCAGTGGGACTCGACGCTGGCGGCCTTCCTGCTGAGGGCTTCCGCAATCCTCCGCGACCGGGAGGCGACGCTCGACCGGTCAGGCCTGCCCACCGGCCTGCAGCGCCTCATGGCCCTCGCTGAGGCGGTCCCGGAAAAGAAGGGCACCCGGCGGGAGGCGGCGGACATCCCATGGCTGGACGGGGTGGGCAAGGCCACCCTCCGGGGCCGGGAGCAGTTCGACAGCTTCCTCACGTTTCTCGGCGAGACCGTCCTGGCCTTCGGCCAGGCCCTCCGGGGCCGGGCCCGGTTCCGGGCGAGGGATCTCCTGGTGCTGGTCGAGCAGGCCGGGTTCCAGGCGCTCGGCGTGGTGGCCCTGATCAACTTCCTGGTCGGGCTGATCCTCGCCTTCGTGGCGGCAGCCCAGCTGGAGCAGTTCGGCGCGGCGGTGTACGTCGCCAACCTGGTCGCGATCGCCATGCTCCGCGACATGGCGGCCATCATGACCGCGATCGTCATGGCCGGCCGCTCCGGCGCAGCCTACGCCGCCGCAATCGGCACCATGAACGCCAACCAGGAGATCGACGCCCTCCGGACCACCGGTATTTCCCCGATCGAGTATCTGGTCGTCCCCCGGATCACGGCGCTGGTGCTGATGATGCCGCTGCTGACCGTGTTCGCCGACATCATGGGCGTGGCTGGTGGTGCTGTGGTGGCGACCGGCATGCTCGACCTCGGCCTCGACCGGTACCTCGAACAGGCGAGGAGTGCGGTGGCGGTCAAGCACCTGCTCGGCGGAGTCTTCAAGGGCACGGTCTACGGGGCGCTGGTCGGCATCGCCGGGTGCTGGCGCGGGATGCAGTCCGGACGCACCGCCGCCGCCGTCGGCGAGGCGACGACTTCGGCGGTAGTGACCAGCCTGATCCTGATCATCGGGGCCGCGGGCCTCTTCGCCGTGGTGTTCTATGCCCTCGGCCTCTAGTCCCGTCTCGGTGCAGGGCCTGACCATGGGCTTCGGGGACTTCGTCCTGATGCGCGACCTCAACTTCGAGGTCGAGCGGGGCGACATCTTCATCATCATGGGCGGCTCCGGGTGCGGGAAGAGCACCCTGCTCCGCCACCTGATCGGGCTGCAGGAGCCGAAGGCCGGGGCGGTCTTCTACGGGGAGACGAACTTCACGGCCGCGGCGGCGCGGGAGCGCACCGAGATGCTCCGGCGTACCGGCGTGCTGTTCCAGAGCGGCGCCCTTTGGAGCTCGATGACGCTGGCCGAGAACGTGGCCGTTGCCCTCGAGGAATTCACCGACCTGCCGCCGCGGGAAATCCGCGAGATCGCGTCGCTCAAGCTGGCGCTGGTGGGCCTCAAGGGATTCGAGGACTACTATCCGGGCGAGATCAGCGGCGGCATGCAGAAACGGGCCGGGCTGGCCCGCGCGATGGCGCTCGACCCCGAGATCCTGTACTTCGACGAGCCGTCCGCCGGGCTGGACCCGGTGTCCTCCCGGCTGCTCGACCAGCTGATCCTGGAACTCCGGGACAGCCTCGGCGCCACCATCGTGGCCGTGACCCACGAACTGGACAGCATCTTCACCATCGGCACCAACGGCATCTTCCTCGATACCGAGACCCGGACCATGGTGGCCCAGGGCCACCCTCGAGAACTCCGCGACCACACCACCCACCCCGGCGTCTGGCGGTTCCTGCACCGGGGCGAGGATCCACCGAAAGGAGGCCGCTGATGGCCGCCTGGCACCCCCGGCGAGTCGGCATCTTTGTGGTGACCGGCACGGCACTGCTCGTGGCAGGAGTCATGCTGCTCAATCAGGACTCGCTCTTCAGTCAGAGGTACCAGTTCGTCGCCTGGTTCAAGGGATCGGTGAACGGCCTGGGACCATCGTCCCCGGTCAAGATGAAGGGCATTGAAATCGGGCGCGTCACCGGCGTCTATCTGGGCCTGCCCGGCCAGACGACCTTCCGACAGCAGGATACCGCGGCGGGCCATGGCGAGGGCGTCGCCGTGCCGGACCGCGTACCGGTGCTCTTCGAAGTGGACGAGCGCCTGCTCGGCGAGGCAGGCGTCGCGTCACGGCTGTCCGAACCAGGCCGGCTGGCGTACCTCATCGAGCTCGGCCTGCGGGCCGAGCTCAAGCTGGAGAGCTTCGTCACGGGGCAACAGTACGTTGCCCTCGATTTCCGGCCGGAGACCGAGGCGATCCTGTTGAACGACACCGGCATCCAGCAGCTCGAGATCCCCACGGTCGCGCCCCCGCTCCAGTCGGTCCAGGAGGACATCGCGGCCGTCGCGAAGCAGATCCGGGAGGCGGACATCGCGGGGATGGCGAACCGGCTGAGCAGTGTCATGGCCCGGATCGACACGACGCTCTCGGAGATGGACGTCGGGTCGGTGGGCGACCGGCTCGACCGGACCCTGACCCGGGTGGAAGACGCACTGGACGCCGTGCAGCACCTCGCCGCGACGGCGGACAGTTCGGTCACGCCGATGCGCCACAGCATGACCGAGACCTCCGACCGGCTCCGGCAGAGTCTCGACTCCCTCGACGCGATGACCCAGACCATGCGAGCCGCGATGGACCCGAACTCGCCGCTCAGTGTCCGGATGGCGGAATCGTTCCGCGAGCTGGGCGAGGCCGCCAACGCCATGCGCCGGCTGGCGGAGTACCTCGAGCGCAACCCGTCCACGCTGGTGCGCGGCCGCGCCAAGGAGAAGTGACCGATGACCCGTCGATTCCTCGCACTGCTGCTGCTCGCGGCCACCGCCGGATGCCTGAAGACCCAGACGGACCCGACCCGGTTCTTCGTGCTCTCCCCGGTGGCGCCGCCCGAGGGGCGTCCGGCCACCGTCACTCCGCCGACGCTGGGACTGGGTCCGATCACCATGCCCGACTACCTCGACCAGACCGGCATCATCACCCGGGTCTCCGAGCAGGAGATCGACTATTTGCCCACCGCGCGGTGGGCGGAGCGCCTTTCCGTCATGGTCAGCCGGATGCTCGCGATCAACCTCTCCACTCGCATGGACGGCCGGGAGACGGTGGTCTACCCGTGGCCGGTCGACCGGCAGCCGGCGATCACCGCGGGAGTGGACTTCGTGCGCTTCGACCTGACGCGGGAGGGCACGGCGGTGCTGCGGGCCCAATGGCGGGTCCGGCAGGGCGACGCCGAGCGCACCGGGTTGGCGAGCATCGACGAGCCCGCGGCCGACACCACCATCGACGCCAGGGTGGGGGCGCTCAACCGGGCCCTCGCTCGCCTCAGCGACCAGCTGGCCGCGGCGATCCGCCCGTGAGCGTCTAGCAGATCCGGGGCAGCTGGTCGCCGGGCAGCATGTCGACGATCCGGCTGCCCCCGAGGAACGTCTTCAGGGTGACCAGGCCGGGGTGATCCTGCACCGCCTGGCCGATCCGCATCGCCCCGGCACCGAGCGGATGGCCGCGTATCGCCTCGAGCGCCGGCTCCGCTGCCCCGGCCGCCACGATCGCAACGAAGATGCCCTCGTTGGCCACATAGAGCGGGTCGAGCCCGAGCATCTCGCAGGCCCCGCGAACGGTCTCCGGCACCGGCAGGATCGCCTCATCCAGCGCGAAGCCCACCCCGGCGGCCTGGGCAATCTCGTTGAGCGCGCTGGCCACACCGCCCCGGGTCGGGTCCCGGAGCACGTGGATCGCATCCCCGACGGCATCTCGCAGTCGCGCGACCAGCGGCCAGAGCGTGGCGGAGTCGCTCTCCAGTTCGCTCGCCAGCCCGAGTCCCTCCCGGAGCGCCATGATGGCGATGCCGTGCCGTCCGATCGGACCGGAGACGAGGACGACATCCCCGGGCGCGGCCCGGTGCGGCGCCGGACGGAAGTCCGGCGACAGCAGCCCGATCCCCGTCGTGTTGATAAAGAGCCGGTCTGCCTTGCCCCGCTCCACCACCTTGGTGTCGCCGGTCACCAGCGGCACGCCCGCCGCCCGGGCAGCCCCCGCCATCCCGGCGATGACTCTGTCGAGCAGGTCGAAGTCGAGCCCTTCCTCCAGGACGAACCCGGCCGCGAGGAACGCCGGCTCCGCCCCCATCATCGCCAGGTCATTGAGCGTCCCGTGCACCGAGAGCGAGCCGATGTTGCCGCCGGGAAATTCCACAGGGCTCACCACGAAGGTGTCGGTGGACATCGCCAGCTCCGCCCCGCCCAGGGACAGCACGGCGGCATCACTCAGCTGCCGGAGAATGGCGTTGTCGAAATGGGGGAGGAACCTTTCCCTGAGCAGATGGGCGGCCATCCTGCCCCCGGAGCCGTGACCCAGCTGGACCCGGTCGGGCGTGCCGGCGGGCACCGGACAGACGAGCCCTGTATCGCCCGGTTTCGGGGCGCTCACGCTGCCCCCGCGGACTGGTGCCGGAGCCGGCCGAAGCTGTAGTAGGCCGCACAGGCGCCTTCCGACGAGACCATCGGCGCGCCGAGAGGATGGTCGGGAGTACATGCGGTCCCGAACGCCGGGCACTGGTGAGGCTTCAGGGTGCCCTGGAGTACTTCCCCCGCGTGGCACTCCGCCGATTCGCTTACCGTCATCCCGCCCACGTCGAATCGCTGCTCGGCGTCGTAGTCACGGAACTCTGGCCGGAGGGTCAGTCCGCTCATCGGGATTTCCCCGATGCCCCGCCATTTCCGGTCGGCGAGCTGGAACACCTGCTCGACCAGCTGCCGCGCCGGCACGGTCCCCTCCCGCTTCACCGCCCGCACGTACTGGTTCTCCACCTGGTGGGTTCCCGCTTCGAGCTGCCGGACACACAGCCAGATCCCCATGAGGATATCGAGCGGCTCGAAGCCGGTGACCACGATCGGCACC
>DASWBQ010000410.1:0-14237 GCA_036390535.1 Gemmatimonadales bacterium
TGGCCAAGATGGACCAGGTGCCGGACATCGACGTGGCATGGCATCTGATCGGATCGTTGCAGCGCAACAAGGTCCGGCAGATGCTCGGGCGGTTTGCCCTGGTCCACTCGGTGGACCGGTCGGAGCTGGTCGAGGAGTTCGCCCGCCGGATTCCCGCGGGGACGCGCCAGCGGGTGCTCCTGGAGGTGAACTGTGGCGAGGAACCCCAGAAGGCCGGGGTCGCCCCGGAGGATCTTCCGGCGCTGCTGGACACCGCGCTGCGGGTGGAAGGACTGATGGTGGAGGGGCTGATGACGATGGCGCCGCTGACCGCGGATGGGGCGGTGCAGCGGGCGGTGTTCCGGCGCCTGCGCGCGCTCAGGGACGAGGCGGAGCAGCGCGGGGTCCGGCTGCCGGTGCTCTCCATGGGGATGTCGGGCGACTTCGCGGTGGCGGTCGAGGAAGGGGCAACGATGGTTCGGCTGGGGACGATTCTCTTCGGGGAGCGCGGCACATGAGCGACGAGATCTTCCAGGTCACGGCGCACGACATCCGGGGACAGGAGTTCCAGCGGGTGATGCGCGGGTATGACCCCACCCAGGTCGAGAGCTTCAAGCAGCGGATGGCGGAGGAGTTCGACCGGGTGCTCCGCGAGCGGGTGCAGCTCGACGAGCGGCTCAAGAACATGGTCGAGCAGCTGCGCCAGTACCGCGACCGGGAGCGGGCGCTCAACGAGGCCCTGATCGCGGCCCAGCAGCTGCGGGCCGACATGCAGTCGCAGGCCACCCGCGAGGCCGAGCTGGTGCGCCAGGAGGCCCACGCCGAGGCGGCCCGCGTCGTCGAGCGCGCCGAAGCGGAAGCAGCGGTAGTGCACCAGCGCACGGCGGCGGCCGAGCGGCAGTACGCCGCGTATCTCAGCGGCTTCCGGGCCCTGCTGGAGCGGCACGGGGCCGAGCTGGCCCGCCTCGAATCCTACCTCGAGCGGGCCGACGACCGGCCCGACCTGCAGGCCTCCGCCTGAGCGTCATGTCCGGTCTCCCGGTCTGGCCCGACGGCACGTCGGACGTCCTCGAGCAGCAGCTCCTCGCCCGGTGGCGCGAGGAGCGGCTGTTTCATCGCCAGCTGGAGCAGTGGCGGGACGGGCCGCCGTTCGTCTTCTTCGAGGGTCCCCCGACCGCCAACGGCCGCCCCGGCATTCACCACGTCTTCGCCCGCACCATCAAGGACCTGGTGACCCGGTTCCGCGCCATGCAGGGGCGGCACGTGACCCGGATTGCCGGGTGGGACGCCCACGGGCTCCCGGTCGAGATCGAGGTGGAGAAGCAGCTCCAGCTGTCGGGCAAGAAGGACATCGAGGCGTTCGGGGTCGGGCCCTTCAACGCCCTCTGCCGGGAGAGCGTCTCCCGCTATCGGGACGACTGGGTGGCCCTCTCGGACCGGATCGGCTATTGGCTCGACTACGACCGGGCCTATATCACCTGCAGCAACGAGTACATCGAGTCCGTCTGGGCCCTGCTCCGGCGGCTCTACGACCGCGGGCTGCTGTCGCGGGGCCACCGGGTGCTTCCCTATTGCCCGCGCTGCGGGACGGTGCTGTCCAGCCACGAGCTGGCGCTCGGCTATGACGAGGTGCGGGACCGGTCCATCTACGTGACCTTCCCGCTCGAGGACGGCTCGGGCCGTGAGCTGGTGGTCTGGACCACGACGCCCTGGACGCTGCCCAGCAACGTGGCCGCCGCGGTCCACCCGGAGCTGGAATACGGCACCTACCGGCTGGAGGACGGCCGCCGCCTGGTCCTGGCCACGGCGCGGGCCGCGGTGCTGGAGCGGTCCGGTTCCCCGGCACCGGTGCTGGAGGCGACCTTCCCCGGCCGCGCCCTCGTGGGGCTTCGCTACCGGCGGCCGCTCGACGTGGTGCCGCTCCCGGACGAGGGCGGGCACTCGGTCGTCACCGCGGGCGACTTCGTCACCGCCGCCGATGGCTCGGGGATCGTCCACATGGCCCCCGCCTTCGGCGCCGACGACTACACCGTGGGCCAGCGGGAAGGCCTGGTCTTCCTCCGGCCGGTCGCGGCGGATGGCACCTTCCACGGCACCACCTGGCCAGAACTCGAGGGACGGCTGGTCACGGCGGAGGAGACCAACGAGTTGCTGATCCGGCGGCTCAAGGAGGAGGGCCGGCACTTCCGGACCGAGCAGTACGTGCACGCCTATCCCCACTGCTGGCGCTGCCGGAGCAAGCTGATCTACTACGCCCGCGACTCCTGGTTCGTCCGGACCTCGGCGGTCAAGGACCGGTTGCTGGCTCTCAACCGTCAGGTCGACTGGCACCCGGCCGAGGTCGGGGCCGGCCGCTTCGGCGAGTGGCTCGCCAACAACGTCGACTGGGCCCTCTCCCGGGATCGCTACTGGGGAACGCCCCTCCCGGTCTGGGTCGCCGACGACGATCCCTCCCACGTCGAGGTGATCGGCAGCTACGCCGAGCTGGCCGCCCGCGCCGGCCGGCCGCTGCCCGAGGGGTTCGATCCCCACAAGCCGTTCATCGACGCCTACACCTGGCCATCGCCCAGGGGTGGCACCATGCGGCGGGTGCCCGAGGTCATCGACGCCTGGTTCGACTCCGGTGCCATGCCCTGGGCGCAGTGGCATTACCCCTTCGAGCACGCCGACCGGTTCGCGGAGCACTTCCCCGCGGACTTCATCAGCGAAGGGATCGACCAGACTCGCGGCTGGTTCTACTCGTTGCTGGCGATCGGGGCGACGGCCTGGGATGCCGCCCCCTACCGGAATGTGGTGGTGACCGAGCTGATCCTCGATGCCGAGGGCCAGAAGATGTCGAAGAGCCGGGGGAACGTGGTCGACCCCTGGGACCTGCTCCGCGACTTCGGCGCCGACACGGTGCGGCTCTACCTCCTGGCCTCGAGCGAGGTCTGGAAGCCGAAGCGCTTCGACCGCCGGGCGGTGCACGAGGTGGCCGGCGGATTCCTGAACACCCTGCGGAACACGTACAACTTCTACGCGCTGTACTCCGGCGGGGAAACGAGCGCGGGGGCCGGCGCGCCGGAACAGCGGCTGGACCGCTGGCTTCGCGCCCAGCTCCAGGCTACCGTCAACGAGGTGGTCGATGCCTGGGACCGGTACGAAGTCAGCACCGGCGTGAAGGCGATCATCCGCTTCGTGGTCGATGACCTGTCCAACTGGTACGTGCGGCTGTCGCGGTCAAGGTTCTGGGCTCCCGACCAGGAGGCCGATCCCGCCGCGGTTGCCACGCTCCGTGACGCGCTGGTGACGGTGAGCCGCCTGCTGGCGCCGGCGGCGCCGTTCGCCAGCGACTGGATGCACCGGGCCCTCACCGGGACCAGCGTCCACCTGGCGCCGATGCCGGCGGCGGCCGACGCCGGCGAATCGGACCTCCGCCGCGCGATGGAGGCGATCCGAACGCTCGCGTCGCTCGCCCGGGCCGCGCGGGAGGAGGCCGGCCTGCGCGTCCGCCAGCCGCTGACGGCGATGCGGGTGGCGGTGCCACCCGGGGTACGCGGGGAGTCGTTCGATGCCCTCCTGGGGGCGCTGGCGCAGGAGGTGAACGTCAAGCGGGTCGAGCCCGTCGGGGCGGACACCGACCTGGTGCGCCTCACCGGCAAGGGGAACTTCCGCGCCCTCGGCAAGCGGTACGGCAAGCGGACGCCCGAGGCGGCCCGGGTCGCCGCCACCCTCGACCCCGCCAGCCTCCGCGCCCTCGAGCAGGGCCAGGCGGTCCGAGTCGGGGCCGACGGCGAGACCTGGGAGTTCCTGCCCGAGGACGTCACCGTGGAACGGGCGGTGGCGACCGACTGGGTGGTGCAGAGTCAGGGGCCCTTCGTGGTGGCGCTCGATCCGGCCCTGACCGACGATCTCCGGCGCGAGGGGCTCGGCCGCGAGCTGGTCAACCGGATCCAGCGGCTCCGCAAGGAGGCCGGCTACAACTACACCACGCGCATTGCGGTCGCGGTGGCGGGAGACCCCGCCGTGCTCGAAGCAGCGCGTGTCCACGGCGACTTCCTCCAGGGCGAGACCCTCGCCCGACGGCTCGAGTTCGGCCCCCCGGGCTGGACCCCGGACCGCCAGGAGGAAGTGGCGATAGACGATCACAAGGCGACGCTGGCGGTCGTGCGGGTGCACGACGGCCAGGACGCCGCTCACGCCTGAAGGACGGACCATGGGCCTGACCAAGAAGCAGCTCGACCACCTCGGCAAGCGCCTCCATGAGGAGCGCAATCGGGTCATGAAGGAACTCGGGTACTACGACGAGTCCTTCAACTCCACTCTGCAGGGTTCGGACGGGGACCTGTCCTCCTACTCGTTCCATATGGCCGATCAGGGCACCGATACCATGGAGCGCGAGAAGCAGTTCCTGTTCGCTTCGCAGGAGGGGCGGTACCTCTGGCACGTCAACCAGGCGTTGCGGCGACTGTACAGTGACCCGGAGAAGTTCGGGAAGTGCCACCAGTGCGGCGCCGACATCGGATTCGACCGGCTCGACGCGCTGCCCCATGCCCGGCTCTGCATTGCCTGCAAGGAGAAGGAAGAGGACGCCAAGCGCCGCTAGGTGCCGCTCACGTTCTCCGTCCTCGCGCCCACGACCGAGCGGCTGGACCGGTTCCTCGCCGACCAGCTCGCGCTGTCCCGGACCCAGGCGGCCCGCCTCATCGCGGACCGCCTGGTGCGCGTCGGCGGAACCTGGGCCCGGGCCTCCCGCACCCTCGATCGCGGCGACGTCGTCGAGGTCGACATGCCGGCGGGGCCCGAGCCCCGCATCATCGCACCCCACCCGCTTGCGCTGACCGTCGTCTTCGAGGACGAGCACCTCCTGGTCATCGACAAACCGGCCGGGCTCGTGGTCCATCCGGCCCCGGGGCACTGGGACGACACCCTCGTCAACGCCCTGGCGGCGCGAGGGACCTCCCTCGGCGGCGGCGCGGAGGGACGGCCCGGCATCGTGCACCGGCTGGACCGGGACACCTCGGGACTGCTGGTCGTCGCCCGCACCGACCTGGCCCACCGGCGGCTGGCCGCGGCTATCGCAGCCCGCAAGGTCCGGCGGCGCTATGCCGCCCTCGCCTGGGGCCATTTCCCGACCCCGCGGCAGACCGTCGAGGCCGCGATCGGGCGGCACCCCGCCGATCGGAAGCGCATGACCATCGCCTCCGGCGGCCGGGAGGCTCGCACCGACGTGGACGTCCTGGCCCGGTTCGAGGTCTGCGATCTGGTACGCCTTTCGCTGCACTCGGGCCGGACGCACCAGATCCGGGTGCACCTCGAGCATGCGGGACACCCCGTCGTGGGAGACCCCGTTTACCATGGCGGTGGCAGCCGGAGGATCAGCGGGGCGGGGCGGGCGGCCGCCGATCGGCTCGAGCGAGCCACCCCCCGCCAGGCCCTCCATGCCGCGGAACTGGCGTTCCGTCACCCGGTCTCAGGTCACCCGGTGCACTGCCGGAGCGAATGGCCCGAGGATCTGCGCCCGGCGCTCGAGGCCGCGGCCTGGCCCGAGCGTGTTGCTGGTGCCGAACCGCTGTCCTATCTTGGCTTTTTCGATGATGCTTGAGCGCCCCGCGGTGCGATTGCTGGTCTGGAAGGCCGGTGCCATCCGTTGCGCGGCGCCGCTCGATGCCCTGCGCGAAGTCGTGCCGGCGGGTGGCATCACGCCGATCCCCGGCGCCCCGGAACCGGTCCGTGGCCTGGCGAACATCCGCGGCCACGTGGTGACGGTCATCGACGGCCGGGCGCTGGTCGGTGCGCCGGCTGCGGACCCGCCGCCGTATCTCGTCCTGGTGCGGGTCGGGGGCCGGACCCTCGCCCTCGGCGTGGATGAGGTCGAGGATCTCGTGGCGGACCCCGCCGACGCGAGGCGGCTCGATCTCGAAGGACTGCTGGCCCCGTTGTTTCCCGAGTGACGATACTGGAGGACGCCGTGGGACACACCGTGCTGGTCTGTGACGACGCGATCTTCATGCGCACGATGATCTCGGACATCCTCAGCCAGGCAGGCTACGAGGTGATCGGCGAGGCGGAGAGCGGCCGTCAGGCGGTGGAGCGCTACCGCGAGCTGAAGCCCGATCTGGTGACGATGGACATCGTGATGCCGGACATGAGCGGGATCGAGGCGGTTCGGGAGATCTGCCGGGAGGACCCCGGTGCCAGAATCCTGATGTGCAGCGCCATGGGACAGCAGGCGCTGGTGGTGGAGGCGATCCAGGCCGGGGCGAAGGACTTCGTGGTGAAGCCGTTCCAGGCGTCGCGCGTGCTGGAGGCCGTGCAGCGGCTGCTGGGCTGACGCCGGTTCCCCCCACGGGCATGGACAACCAGAAGTACCGTGACCTGTTCGTGTCGGAAAGCCGGGAGCACCTGCAGCGGTGCACCCGGGACCTGCTGGCCTGGGAGCGCGCCCCCCACGCGGCCGAGCCGGTCGCTTCGCTCTTCCGCTCCGTGCACACGATCAAGGGGATGGCGGCCACGCTCGGGTTCGCCACCCTGGCCAATCTCAGCCACGCCTTCGAGCACGTGCTCAGCTCCGCCCGCGACGGCGGGCTGGTCGCCACGCCCGACGTCGTCGACGTGGCCCTCCGCACCCTGGACTTCCTGGAACGGGGCGTCGCCCAGGTCGAGAGCGGCGAAGATCCCGGCGGCGCTGCCGATCCGCTGATCGCGGAGCTGGGGGGCCTGGCGCGACCTGCCACGGGGACCTGGCCGATCCCGCCGGGCGGGTCCGACAAGCCCGCGTTCGCTGCGGGCCCCGCGGCTCCCGCGGAGACCACCCGCCTGGTCCGGGTCGGGCTCGATCGGCTGGACCGGCTGGTGACGCTCGGAGGGGAATTGGCCGTTGGCCGGACCCGCCTGGTGCAGCGGCTGGCGGGGACGACCGACGCCGCCCTCCTCGAGGAGGCGCACCGGCTTGGTCGCCTGGTCGACGAGGTGCACCGGCAGGTGCTGCTGGCCCGGATGGCGCCCGTGGCCGAAGTCTTCGAGCGGTTCCCGCGCGCGGTGCGCGATCTGGGCCGGCAGCTCGGCAAGCAGGTCCGGCTCGAGATCGAGGGCGACGACATCGAGCTCGACCGGGCGCTGCTCGAACAGCTTCCCGACGTGCTGCTGCACCTGCTGCGCAACGCGGTCGACCACGGGATCGAGTCACCCGGAGACCGGCAGGCGGCCGGCAAGCCGCCTGAAGGCCGGGTCCGTCTGGTCGCCCGGCGTGAAGGTGATGCGGTCCTCATCGATGTCGAGGACGACGGCCGCGGCATCGACCGGGGCGCGGTGCAGGCCCGGGCGGACGCCCTCGGCCTTCCCGCCCCGACCGGGGCGGAGGGCGACGAACTGCTCGAGGTGCTGGCGCGGCCGGGTTTCAGCACCGCCGCGCGGGTCACCGACGTCTCCGGCCGGGGCGTGGGCATCGACGTCGTGGTCCAGCGGGTTCGCTCGCTGGGGGGCATTACCGAGCTGTCCTCGCGATCGGGGGTCGGCACGACGGTACGGCTCCGGCTGCCGCTCTCGGTTGCCGTCATCCCGGCGGTGCTGGTCGGCGTGGCCGCGACCCGGTACGCCGTCCCCCTGGCGTTCGTGGCCGAAGCCGCCCGGTTCGAGGCCGGGGAGCGGGGAACCGTCGTTCACCGCGGCCGCACCCTGCCGAGGGTGGATCTCGGGGGCACCAGGCCCGACGCCCCGTGGCGGCCGGGAGTGGTGCTCGCGGTGGGTGGCCGCGTCGGAGCGTTGGTCGTGGATACATTGCTGGGGCAGGAGGACATCGTGGTGGCGCCGATGGACGCACCCCGGGGCGTGGCTCCGTGGGTCAACGGGGCCACCATCCTTTCGGACGGATTGCCCGCGCTGGTCCTGGATCCCGCCGCGCTGGTGTAGACGGAGGCCGCATGGAGGAACGCATCGACTTGAACGCGGTGGAGCGGGACGCTCTGAGGGAGGTGGCCAACATCGGCGCCGGCCACGCCGCCACGGCCCTGTCCCAGATGACCAGCCGCACCATCATGATCAACGTGCCCGAGGTCAACATCCGCCGGCTGGAGGAGGTGGCCGAGATGCTGGGGCCGCCGGAGACGGTGGTGGTCGCGGTCGCGATGCACATGATGGGCGATCTCACCGGGCAGACCATGGTGATCCTGCCGGAGCCGGCGGCCCGCACGCTCTGCGACCTCCTCCTCCGCCGGCGCCTCGGCACCACCACCAGCTTCGGCGCGATGGAGGAGTCGTCCCTCAAGGAAACCGGGAACATCCTCACCTCCGCCTACCTCACCGCCCTGAGCGACTTCCTCGGCATGATGCTGGTGCCGTCGGTCCCCAGCCTGGTGACCGACTACGCCGGCGCGGTGCTGACCTCGGTTTCCCTGAACTACGGCCAGGGCCGGGACGTCGTGTTCTGCGTCGACACCGCCTTCCGCGTGGAGGGGGCACCCGAACTGCTGCACGGCGAGTTCGTCCTCCTCCCCGACACCATCTCGCTCGGGGCGATCTTCGAGGCCATCCGGCTGGCCTGAAGACCATGGCCTCCGCGGTTCCCTCGGCACGGGACCTCGCCGTCCTCCGGTCGCTGGCCCGGCGCATCGACCCGGCCGACCCCGGGGCCCAGAACAACCTCGGGGTGCTTTACTACGAGCGCGGGCTCTTCCCGGAGGCGGTGGCGGCGTTCGTCCGCGCCCTCGAGCTCGATCCCCGGATGGCCATCGCCCAGGAGAACCTCGAGCGGGTCCAGGAGGAGACCGGGTACTACGACCGGCTCATTGCCGACCTGCGGGAGCGACTGCGCCGCCAGCCGCACGACGAGGACGCCCGTCTGGCCCTGGGCAAGGCGTACGTCGTGCTGACCCAGTTCGACCGCGCGGTCGAGGAATTCGAGACCCTGCGCCGCGCGGCTCCCAACGATCCGACGCCGCTGGTCCAATTGGGCCTGGCCGAACAGGCACGGGGGCGCCAGGAGGCGGCCACCGAGGCCTTTGAGGAGGCCTGCCGGCTCGATCCGCTGAGTTCAGTGGTCCGGGTCCACCTGGGCCAGTCGCTCTACAACCAGGGTCTGCACGAGCGGGCCCTGACCACGTTGACGGAGGCCGTGGACCTCAGCCCCTCCAACGCCCAGGCCCATTACCTCCTCGGCTTCGTCTATGGTGAACTCGGCCGGCACGAGGCGGCCCGGCAGGCGACCCGCCGCGCGATCGAGCTGAACCCGGTGCTGGCCTCGGCCCAGGCGAACCTCCGCGTCGAGAAGGGGCGCCCGCCGGCCCGTCCCGTCCCCGCGGCCCATTCGCCCGGGGTGCAGACCGTGCCCGGCCGCGCCCACCTCAACCTCGGCCTCGCCTTCCGCCAGCGCGGTTATCACCTGGAGGCCCTCCGGGAGTACCGGCTCGCGCTCGAGGCGGGGGAGGACCGGGAGGCTGCGCTGCAGGGCCTGGCCGAAGTGCACCTGCTGCGACGGGACTTCCCCGCCGCGGTCGAGCTCTTCGATACCCTCTTGGAGCGCCAGCCGGGCAATGCCCAGCTGTGGAACGGGCGGGGCGCCTGTCTCCAGCAGGCGGGCCGCCGCGACGAGGCCCTCGCCGTCTTCCGGCGGGCCGCCGCGCTCGACGCTTCCAATGCCTTCGCCTGGAACAACCTCGGGGTGACGCTCGCGATGGCGGGCGAGGATCCCGAGGCGATCACGGCGTTTCAGTCAGCGATACGCGCCCGTGCCGACCTGCCGCTCCCGCGGCTCAACCTGGCGCTGCTGCACGCCCAGCGCCGGCGGTTCCAGCCGGCGGTCGATACCTACCGCGAGGTGCTCCGCGACCGGCCCACCGATTCCGTGGCCTGGAACGGTATCGGCCAGGTCCTGATGGAACTCCGCCAGTATCGCGATGCCCGGAACGCTTTCGGCCGTGCCGTCGAGGCGGACCCGGGGAACGCCACCGCGCATTACAACCTCAGCTTCTGCCTGGCCCAGTTGGGCCAGTTCGAGGACGCCCTGCGTGAGACCAAGCGGGCGCTGGAACTCGAGCCATACTACGTCCCCCAGCGCTTCGCCCTGGCGCTCGACCTCCAGTTCGAGGAGTCCGTCGTGCCGGTGGCGGGAGAGCTTTCGTCCGACGTTCCGGTTCAGGAACTCGGAGCGGAATTCGCCCTGGACCCCGGCGTGCTGGACCGCGTGTTCGATGAACTGGCCCCGGAAGAGGCGGCGGTCGCCCCGGCGCCCACGGAGGATCCCTACGGCCTGGCGAGGGACTTCCTCGACAAGGGCATGCTGGAGCCGGCGGCGGCGGAGGTGACCCGGCTGATGCAGCGGGGGGCCCCGGTGGCCCAGGGCACCATGCTGCTGGGACAGGTGTACGCCCGGCGCGGCCTGCTCGGCGAGGCCCTCGAGCGCTTTCGGCAGGCCGCGGCGACGGCCCCGGAGGATCTCGAGATCCGGCTCGGGGAGGCCCAGGCGCTCCTCGGGCTCGGCCGGGGCAGCGAGGCCCTCGAGGTCACGGAGGCCCTGGTGCGGCTGGCCCCTTCCTCGGGTGAGGCCCTCGCGGCTCGGGCCCGGGCCCGCTTGCAGGCGGGCGACGCCCCTGGCGCCCGGCGCGATGCGGCCGAGGCCTGCCGGCTGCTCCCGGGCCGGGCCGACCTGGTGATGCTGGCCGGGGCCGCAGCGCGGCTCCACGGCGATCCGGCCGCAGCCCGCACGTCGTATCGGGCCGCCCTCCAGCTCGACGAGGGGCTCGTCCAGGCCTGGTACGAGCTGGGTGCGTTGGAGGAAGAGCGGGGCGACACCGGCGAAGCCCGCGCCGCCTACGCGCGCGCCGTGCGGTGTCTGCCGACCCATCAGGAGGCGGTGCTGGCGCTCGCCTACCTGCTTCGCCGGGAGGGGGCGGCGGCCGACGCCGTCAACCTCCTGTCGGACTTCCTCCTGGCGGAGCCCACCGCGCTCCCGGCCGTGCTGCTGCTGGGCCAGTCCTTGCTCGATGACCACCGGCCGGCCCAGGCGGCTTTCGCCTTCGAACGGGTGCTCCGGTACACCCCGGAGGACCTGGCGGCCCTGTTTCACCTGGGGGTGGCGCGCGCCCGGCTGCGCGAATACGACGCGGCGGTCGCGGCCTGGGACCGCGTCGTGGCCCTGCAGCCGACCGGGCCGCTGGCGGCGCAGGCCCGGCAGCACGCGCGTTCCGCTCGCGACCTGGCCCGCATCATGGTCGAGGCCTGAGCGATGGCGATCCAGGGCCCGCTTCGGGAACTCGGCATTCACGACGTCTTCCAGCTGCTCGATCTGAGCCGGAAGACGGGAGTGCTGCGGGTGGCGTCGGAGCTGCGGCAGAACGAGGGGACGATCTGGTTCGAGAGCGGCGGCGTCGTGGCCGCGACCATCCGGAGCAATCCGCACCGGATCGGGGATGTGCTGCTGCGCGCGGGCAAGGTCACCGAGGCCGACCTGGTGCGCGCCAGGGAAATGCAGCGGGAGGGGGATCCTCGCCGGATGGGCGAGATTCTGGTCGCCATCGGCGCGCTGGGCCGCCGGGAACTGGAGATCCAGGTCCGTGCCCAGGTCGAGGACGTGGTCTTCACGGTCCTGGGGTGGTCCGAGGGGCACTTCATCTTCGAGGAGGGAACCGCAGCGGAGATCCCGCGCGACGCGCCCATCCGGATCAGCACCGAGTCGCTCCTGATGGAAGGGGCGCGCCGGATCGACGAGTGGTCGCTGATCCAGGGACGCCTGCCGCACCTCGGCGTCGTGCCCCGGCTGGCGCCGGCGCCTGGCGAGGAGCCGGGGTCGCTGCAGCTCACGCCGTTCGAGTGGCGGGTGCTCGCCGCCTGTGATGGGGCGCTCGATGTCCGGGCCATCGCCCGGAGCCTGGCGGCGCCCGACTTCGACGTGGCGCGGACCATCTTCGGCCTCGAGGCCGCGGGGGTCATCCAGGTCCAGGACCCCGCGGTGCTGTCGGCCGCGGCAGCCCCGCGGGAGGATGCGACCGCGCTCCTCTCGCAGGGCGAGACGTTCCTGCGCCGGGGCGATGCGGCGGCCGCCCTGACCGTGGCGGAGGCCGTCCTCGCCGCCTTCCCAGGCGATGCGCGGGGGCACCTGCTGATGGGGCGGGTGCATCTGGCGGAGGGACGACACCGCGAGGCGGAAGGCGCCCTCCACGAAGCCACCCGTTTGCCGCCGCCGCTTCCCGCCGCGCTGCGCCTGCTGGGCCTGGCGCGCATCGGACAGGGCCGGTTCGACGAGGCGGTGGCGGTGCTCGACGAGTGGCGGGCCCGCCTCGATCGGCCGCCCGAGGAAGACCGCCACCTGGCGGCGGTGACGCGCTGGAACGAGGCGGCGCGGGTCCTGGCGGAAGCGATGCGGGGTTCCGCATGAGCGACGAAATCCGGCTCCTCACGGCACGGCTCACCGCGGAGCCCGACAGCCTCGCCTTCCTCCCGCTGGGTGAAGCGCTGCGCCGGCGCGGGCAGCTGGACGCCGCACTCACCGTGGTGCTGGCGGGCATCCAGCGGTATCCGGCCCTCGCCGATGGCCACGACCTCCTGGCCCGGATCCGGACGGATCGCGCCGAGGGCGACCTGGCCTTCGATGCCTGGACCGAAGCGCTGCGTCACGATCCGGCCCATGTTGGCGCGCTGCGGGGGCTGGCGTTCCTGGCGTTTCGGGGCGGGGACCTGGGTCGCGCGGAGCGGCATCTCGCCGCCGCCCTGGCCCTGGTTCCCGACGACGCGTCGCTGCGTGCCGCCCTCTCGCGGGTCCGTGCCTCCCGGGGAGTCGGCGCGCCGGCGCCCCCGCCTCCGGCACCCGCGACTGGCGGCGAGGGGGCCGACTCCCTTCTGGTGGATGCCCAGGGCCGGTGCCTGGCCGGTTTGCTCCTCGGTGCGGATGGCAGCGACCGGTCCGAGGCGACTGCCGCGGCGATGGGTGGCGTGGCCCGGGAGGCATCGCGGGTGGTTCGGCTGCTCGGCCTCGGGGAGTGGCGCGCGGTCGCCGTCGAATCGGAGCCGGGCTCGATGCACCTGGTGGCCCCGGCTGGTGACACGCTGCTGCTGGTGGTGGCGGATCCCGGGGTCCCGCCAGGGCGGCTGGCACTGCTTGCAGACCGGGCGGCGGCGGCCGCCCGGCGATGGCTGGAGCGGCTGGCATGAGCACCTTCGATTTTGCCCTCGAGGGGCTGACCCGGGTTCCCGGAGTGGAGAGCGCGATGGTCGTCTCGGCGGAGGACGGCTTGGTCGTCGGCGAGGCCTCGATGGGCGGAGTCGACACGGCCGCCGTCGCGGCGCTTTCCGCCAGCCTGCATGCCCGCATCGGTGAGATGGCGGCCGCCGCGGGGCGGCAGCCGCCGTTGGTGGCCCACCTGGAAGCCAGCCAGGGCGGCCTGCTGATCGTACCCGCGGGCGAAGGGCTTCTCCTGGTGGCTGTCGCCCACTCCGATGCCAACCTGGGCCTGCTGCGACTCGCCCTGCGCGCCGCCTCGGAGCGGCTGGCCTGATGCGGGTCGTCGAATCGTGGGTCGAGGCGCCGCTGGCCGAGTTCCTGAGGGAGTCCTCCGCCCGCCTGGTGCTGGTGATGACTTCGGCGGGGCAGGTGGTGGCTCAGCACGGCTTCAGCCGGACCCTCGACGTGATGAGCGCGGCGGCCCTCGGGGCCGGGATCATGGCGTCGACGTCGGAACTGGCCCGGACCATGGGGCAGGGGAGCCTCGGCCCGGTTGCCCACCAGGGCCGGACCCAGGGGGTCTTCCTGGCCCCGTTCCAGATGCCCAGGGGGAACTGGATCGCCCTCGTCGTCTATGGCAGGGAAACGACCGTGGGGCTGGTCCAGCTGTTCGTGATGCGCCTCGCCGACCAGCTCCGCGCCGCGGTCCCGGCGGCGGCTCCGACGGCGCCGTTGCTGGCAGAGCGGTTCGAGGACGAGCTCAACGCCAGCCTCCGCACCCTCTTCGGCCGGTGATCATGCCGCTCGTCAACTTCACGGCGCGAGAGCTCACCTGCAAACTGGTCTACGTCGGGCCGGGACGCTCGGGGAAGACCACCAACCTGCAGTACATCCACGGCCGGGTCCCGGAAGGCCGGCGGGGCCGGATGGTATCGCTCGCCACCCACGGCGACCGGACCCTCTTCTTCGATTTCCTCCCGCTCGAACTCGGCACCATCTCGGGCTTCTCGACGAGGTTCCAGCTCTACACCGTCCCGGGGCAGGTGTATTACGGGGCGACCCGGCGGCTGGTGCTCCAGGGCGCGGACGGCGTCGTCTTCGTGGCTGACAGCCAGGCGCGGCGGTT
>DASWBQ010000411.1:0-6743 GCA_036390535.1 Gemmatimonadales bacterium
CGGGCCGGCGGCGCCGCCGGGAACAAGGGTCGGGAGGCGGCGGAGGCGGCGCTGCGCGCAGCCGATCTGATCCGCCAGCTCCAGGGGCCCGATGTTGCGCCCTGAAACCCGCAGCCGGGCCAGGGCCCTCCAGCTGCTCTACGCGTGGGAGACCCGCGGCCGCCCGGCACTCCACGACCTCGTCCCGGGGCTGGCGCGCATCACCGGCCCCGAGCCGCGGGTGCTGGACCGCGCGGAGGCCCTGGCGCAGGGCGTGGCGGACGGCGTCGACGCGCTCGACGAGCGCATCGAACGGGCGGTGGCGCACTGGCGTCTCGACCGGCTCGGGATGGGGGAACGCCTGGTGCTCCGGATCGGGACCTACGAGCTGGTGCACCGCGAGGTCCCGCCCCGGGTGGCCATCGATGAAGCCCTGTGGCTCACCCGTCGGTTCGCGGGCGAGGAGGCGGTGGCGCTGGTGAACGGCGTGCTCGACCGGATCGCCCGCGAGCTGGGGGTGCTGTGAGGGTCCTCCTCGTCAACTGGCAGGACAGCGAGAATCCTCACGCAGGTGGCGCGGAGATTCATCTCTTCGAGATCTTCGCCCGCCTTGCCCGACGGGGTCACCAGGTCCGGCTCGTCTGCTCCGGATGGGCCGGTGGCCCGACCCGGGCGACCATTCAGGGAATCGAGGTCGAGCGTCACGGTGGCCGGCACAGTTTCGCCCTGATCGGGCGGGGCGCGGTCCGGAAGGCGCTGGCCGCCTTCCAGCCCGATATCGTGGTCGAGGACATCAACAAGCTGCCGCTCTTCCTCGCCGGCCTGACCGACCGGGCCTTCTGTGTCATCGTACCCCACCTGTTCGGGACCACCGCCTTCGAGGAGGCCCCGTGGCCGAGCGCCGGGACCGTGTGGCTGGCCGAGCGGGCCATCCCGTCGGCCTACCGGCGGGCCGGATTTCACGCCATCAGCGAGAGCACCCGGGACGATCTGGTCCGGCGCGGCATCCCGGCCGGGCGGATCACCGTGATCCATCCGGGCGTGGACGCCGCCCGCTATGCCCCGCTGCCCGGCCTTGACCGTACGCCGCACCCGTCCTTTTTGTATGTGGGGCGACTGCGTCGATACAAAGGGGTGCACCTCGCGCTCGAGGCTCTCGCGCTGGCGCGCCGGCGACGCCGCGACATGACCCTCGCGATCGCCGGCAGCGGCGACGACCGGCCCCGACTTGAGGAACTGGCGGGAAAGCTCGGTGTGGCGGACGCGGTGCGGTTCCTGGGCTTCGTTCCCGAGGAAGAGAAGTTGCGCCTGCTCCGGACCAGCTGGGCGAATCTCTTCCCGTCGCCGAAAGAGGGCTGGGGGATCACCGTGATAGAGGCGGCCGCGTGCGCGACCCCCTCGATCGCCTCGGACAGCCCGGGCCTGCGCGATTCGGTGCGCGACGGCGTCACCGGACACCTGGTCCGGCACGGGGACGTGAACGCGCTGGCCGCCCGGATGCTGGCCTACGCCGAGGATCCGTCCCTGGTGGCCCGGCTCGGCGCCGGCGCGCGGGCCTGGGCGGAGCAGTTGACGTGGGAGGCGGCCGCGACCGCGACCGAGGAGCACCTCGCCGGCCTGATCGCCGCGGAAAGGACGCAGGGAGCCTGATGCCAGCCAACCGGGAGGCGTATTCGTGACGCTGCGCCCCAAGGATCTCCTCCAGCTTCGTGGTAATCCCCTCCAGCTGGAGTGCCTCGCCGGGGAGACCGGGCTGGACCGGCGGCTGCCCGCTTCCGAAGTCGCCAGCCCCGGGCTGGTGCTCGCCGGCTTCACCACCCGGTTCCTCCCCGACCGGATGCACGTCCTCGGTGAGACCGAGATCACCTATCTGGCATCCCTCGATCCCGACGCCAGACGCCACGCGCTGGAGGGGTTCTTCAGTTTCGAGCTGCCGGTGGTGTTCATCACCAAGGGGCAGGAGGCCCCGCCCGACCTGATCCGGCTCGGCAATGCGCAGGGAGTCCCGGTGCTGCGCTCCGCCCTCAAGACGGCGGAGTTCTATCGCCAGATCAAGCCGATCGTGGAGGAGGCGACCGCGCCACGCACCACCATGCACGCCTCGCTGGCGGACGTCTATGGCGTGGGGCTCCTCTTCATGGGGCGGTCCGGCATCGGCAAGAGCGAGTGCGTCCTCGACCTGGTCGAGCGGGGCCACCGGCTGGTGGCGGACGACGTCGTGCAGGTCACCCGTCGTGGCAACATGCTGATCGGCCAGGGGCACGAGCTGGCGGCGCACCACATGGAGATCCGCGGGGTCGGACTGATCGACATCCCGGCCGTCTTCGGGATCCGGTCGGTCCGCCAGCAGAAGCGGATCGAGGTGGTGGTGCAGCTGGCGGACTGGGACAAGGCCCATGACGCCGATCGCACCGGCCTCGCCGAGCACGTGCACGACATCCTGGGCGTGCCGCTGCCGCGGGTGATCGTTCCCCTGAATCCCGGCAAGAACATCACGGTCATCTCCGAAGTCGTGGCCATGAACCACCTCCTCCGGATGACGGGGATCGACACCGCCGCGGCCTTCAACGAGCGGTTGATACGCCGGATGCGGGAGCAGAAGGGGCTCCGGGAGTACCTGCAGGAGGATTTCGAGTGAACAGCCTGCTGGGGGTCGTGGTGGCCCACGGCGATCTGGCCGAGGCGCTGGTGCACGCCGTCGAGGAGATCACCGGGATCAAGGACGCCCTGGTGCCGGTCTCCAATCGCGGCTGCGATCGGATCAGCCTCGAGCAGCGGATCCTCGACGCGGTGGCGGGGCGCCCGGGGCTGGTCTTTGTCGACCTGCCCACCGGCTCCTGCTTTCTGGCGGCGCGCCACGGCATCGCCCGGCACCCGGACATGCGGGTGGTTGCCGGGGTCAACCTCAGCATGCTGGTGGACTTCGTGTTTCACCGGGAGGCCGGCCTGGTCGCGGCGGAAGCACGGGCCCGCAACGTCGGCGGCCAGGCAATCGCGGGCCGCTGAATGGCCATCACCCTCTCCCGTGTCGATGACCGGCTGATTCACGGCCAGGTGGTGATCGGCTGGGGCGTGCCGCTTGGCGTCGACCTGATCGTATTGGTCGACGACATGATCGGCGCGAACGAGTGGGAACAGGAGATCTACCGGATGGCGGTGCCGGAGGGGATCGAGGTGGAATTCCTCACCTGTGACGCTGCGGTTCCCCGGCTGCGGGCCCTCGACGCCGACCCGCGCCGGGTGTTCCTGCTGGTCGGTGACATCGCCACCATGAGCCGGCTCGTGACCGGGAGCGACGGAGTGCTGCACCGGGTCAATCTCGGCGGGGTCCACTCCGGTCCCGGACGCCGTGAGCGGCTGCGCTACCTCTTCCTGAGCGACGACGAGGTGAGCCAGCTGCGGCGCATGGAGGCGGCCGGAGCCGTCGTGACCGCCCAGGACCTGCCGACCACTCCGCCGGTCGCACTCCAGGCGATTCTCTGATGCCGGACCCGGGCTTCCTGCTGCTGGTGCTGTGGGGCGTGCTCGCCGGGATCGACCTGGTGAGCTTTCCGCAGGGGCTGCTGGGCCGGCCCATCGTGGCGGCCTCGGTCGCGGGGTTCCTCGCCGGGGACCTGGGCGTTGGGCTGCAGCTTGGCCTGCTGCTCGAATTGTACGCCCTCGACGTGTTGCCGATCGGGTCGGCCCGCTACCCGGACTACGGGCCGGCGGCGGTAGTGGCGGCCGGAGCCGCCATCCTCACCGGGTCGCACGACCTGGGACCGGCGGCGTTGCTGGGGCTGATCACCGCCCAGGTGGCCGGGCAGGCGATGGAGTGGATGCGGCGGTTCAACGGCCGCCGGGTGCGCGCCGCCGAGGCGGCGCTGGCCGCGGGCGACGTCGGCATCCTGCACCGGCTCCAGTGGTGGGGGCTCGCAGGGGACATGCTGCGCAGCGCCACCGTCGTCCTCGCCGGCCTGGCCATCGCCCCGGTGTTCCTTCGGTTCATGGCGCCGGCCGGCGCCACACTGACCGTGGTGCTCGTGGCCGGCGGGGCCGCCGCCGCAGCGCACGGGCTGCTCCAGCGCGCCGGGGTGGGCGCCAACCGTCGCTGGGCCGCCGCCTCCCTCGGGACCGGGCTGGTGATCGCATGGCTCCTCTGAAGGGCCGGGGCCTGGCGCTGCTCCGCACCCTGGAGATCCAGGCGGTGTGGACCTACGAGCGGATGCAGGGGATCGGGCTCGGCTACGCGCTCGAGCCGATTCTCGGGCAGGTGCTCAACGGGGATGCCGGCCGCTTCCGGGCGGCCATGGGAAGGGGGACCACGTTCTTCAATGCCAATCCCTACCTCAGTCCCGCCGCGGTCGGTGCCCTGGCAAGAGCCGAGGCGGACGGGGTGCCGCCGGAGCAGGTCCTTCGCCTCCGCACCGCGCTCGGGGGCCCATTGGGCGCGATCGGCGACCGCCTCTTCTGGGCGGGACTCGTCCCGACGGTCGTATCCGGCGCCCTCCTCGGTGTCGCTCTGGGCGGTGGCATGTGGCCGGTGCTGCTGGCGGTGGTGACCTACAACACGGTGCGGGTTGGACTGGGGATCTGGCTGATGGAGCTGGGCTGGGCCAACGGGATGCGGGTCGGCGCAGCCATCGGCGCCTCCTGGCTGCCCCATGCCGGGGCCGTCACATCGCTGGCGGCGGCGGTGCTGGCGGCCGTCGCCTTGCCTCCGGCCGTGGTGCAGCTGCTCGGCGGGACCGCGCGGCGGGAAGTCGCCGTGGTCGTGGGGCTGGCCCTGCTGATCCTGGGCGCCCGCCGCCTGCTCGGAACCCGGGCGACCGCCCCGGCCCTCACCCTGCTCGTCTCCGCGCTCGTGCTCCTCTGGCATTGGGGGACTTCGTGATCGAACGCGCCGTCACCATCGTCAACTCGCTCGGGCTCCACGCCCGCCCTGCGGCCCAGATCGTCCGGCTGGCCAGCAACTTCGCCGCGCACATCGAGGTGGGGCGCCCGGACATGATGGTGAACGCCAAGAGCATCATGGGCGTGATGATGCTCGCCGCGGAACATGGCAGCACGTTGCTGCTCCGGGCGGAGGGCGCCGACGCCGAGGCCGCGCTGGAGGCCCTGGCCGCCCTGGTCGCAGCCGGCTTCGGCGAAACATGAGCGATCCCAGGCTGCTCCGCGGAGTCGGCGTTTCGCCGGGCGTGGCCTACGCCCCGGCGATGGTCCTCGACTGGCAGTTTCCCGACGTCCCCGACCGGGCGATCGGCCCCGACGACGTCGAGGCGGAAATCGCCCGGCTCCGGGCGGCGGTCGACGACGTCGTGGCCGAGCTCGACATCCTCCGCCAGCGGGTTCTGCTGCGGGCCGGCCCAGAGGAGTCGAAGATCTTCGACGCCCAGTCCCTGATGGCGCGCGATCCCGAGTTTCTTGCCTCGGTGGAGCACCTGATCCGGCACAACCTGCTCAGCGCGGAGACTGCCTACGAGTTCAAGGCGCTGGAGATCCGGGTGGCGTGGTCAGGCACCAGCAACGCGCGACTGCGGGAGCGGCTCACCGATCTCTCGGCGGTGCAGATCCGGCTCCTGCACGCCCTCCTGGGTCACTCGGTGGAGGATCTCGCCCAGGTGCTGCCGGATGGTCCGGTGATCATCGTGGCCCGTGAGCTGTCGCCGGGGCTGACGGTCCAGCTTGACCGGGACCGGCTGGCAGGCCTGGTCAGCGAGGAAGGGACCCGGACCTCGCACGCGGCCATCCTGGCTCACTCACTGGGCATCCCCGCGGTGATGGGCGTGCGGGGCGCGGTGGGGAGAATCGACACCGGGACGATCGTGCTGCTGGATGGCCAGAGCGGCCTCCTGGTTCTCGATCCCAGCCCGGCGGAGCTCCGGGACGCGAGCACCCAGGTCACCCGGCGCCGGAAGCTCGACCTCGAACTCGAGGCGATGGTCGATGTCCCGGCCGAGACCGCGGACGGACATCCCCTCGACCTGCAGGCCAACGTCGACCTGCCGGAGGAGATCGACCAGGCGGTCAGGAGCGGCGCGGAGGGCGTGGGGCTGGTCCGCACCGAGTTCCTGGTCCTGGGTCGGACGTCCCTCCCCTCGGAAGAGGAGCAGGCGAGCTACTACGCCCGGGTGCTGGCCGCCTTTCCGCGCGGTCCGGTCACCATCCGGACCTACGATCTCGGCGGGGACAAGTTCCCGGTCGCGTTCGAGGCGCCTCCCGAAGCCAACCCGTTCCTGGGCTGGCGGTCCATCCGGGTCTGCCTCGACCATCCGCACCTCTTCCGGCCCCAGCTGCGCGCCCTGCTCCGGGTCGGGGTCCATCAGCACCTCCGGGTGATGCTGCCTCTGGTGACCCGCGTCGACGAGGTCCTCCAGACCCGCGAGCTGATCGAGGAGGAGGCCCGCGCGCTGGCCCTGGCCGGCATCCCCGCGGCGAAGGGACTGAGCCTCGGCGCCATGATCGAGACCCCCGCCGCGGTGATGATTGCCGACCGGCTGGCCCGGGTCTGCGACTTCTTCAGCGTCGGCACCAACGACCTCACCCAGTACACCATGGTGGTGGACCGGGCCAACGTCCAGCTGGCTTCGCGGTTCACGCCGCAGGACCCGGCCGTGGTCCGGCAGCTGCGCGACGTCTACGCCGCCGGCGCCGCCGCGGGCATCCCGGTGGCCGTCTGCGGCGAGATGGCATCGGAGCCCCTGCTGGCGGTGCTGCTGATCGGCCTCGGCTACCGGAGTCTCAGCGTCGCCCCTCCCACCCTGCTCCGGCTCAAGTGGCTCCTG
>DASWBQ010000412.1:0-4832 GCA_036390535.1 Gemmatimonadales bacterium
AAGTGAAAAGCGAAAAGTGACAAGTCAAAAGGCACGGCAGCTGGCGCTGGGCCCTTTCACCTCTCACTCATCACTCTTCACCTGGTTCCTGCCCTAGCCGTTCTTCCGCTCGAACTCCTTCATGAAGTCGACCAGCGCCTGCACCGACGCCAGGGAGCAGGCGTTGTAGATGCTGGCCCGCATGCCGCCGACGCTGCGGTGGCCCTTGAGACCGTCGAGGCCAGCCTTGGTCGCTTCGGAGCAGAACTTCGCCTCGAGTTCCTCGGAGGGGCCGCGGAAGGTGACGTTCATCCGGGAGCGGCTGCCCGGCTCGGCCGTGCCACGATAGAACCCGCTGGCGTCGATGGCATCGTAGAGCAGCTTCGCCTTGGCCTCGTTCACCGCCGCCATGGCGGCGAGCCCGCCCTGGTCCCGGATCCACTTGAAGACCTGTCCGGTGAAGTAGATCCCCCAGGTGTTCGGGGTATTGTAGAGCGAGTGCTCCGCCGCGTGGACCCGGTACTGGAGCATCGTCGGCAGGGTCTTCGGCGCCAGCTCGACCAGGTCCTCCCGGATGATCACCAGGACGGCGCCGCTCGGCCCCAGGTTCTTCTGGGCGCCGGCGTAGATCAACCCGTACTTGGCGATGTCGATCGGGCGGCTGTACATGTCGCTCGAGGTGTCGGCGATCATGGGCACGCCGGCCGGGACCGACGGCTCCTCGGGCCACTGGGTCCCGTAGATGGTGTTGTTGGTGGTGACGTGGACGTAGGCGGGATGGTCCGAGAAGCGGAGTTCGTCCTGCCGCGGGATCCGGGCGAACTGCTCCCCTGCCCCGTCGAAGGCGACGTGGGTCTGGCCGAGGAGCTTCGCCTCCTTGAGGGCCTTCTGGGCCCAGACGCCGGTCACCACGTAGTCGGCGGTCCGGCCCGGCGGGAGGAGGTTCATCGGGACCATCGAGAACTGCAGCGACGCCCCACCCTGCAGGAAGAGCACCTGGTAGTTGGCCGGGATGCCACCGACCTCGCGGCAGAGCGCCTCGGCCTCCCCGATGACCCGGTCGAAGAGCTTGCCGCGGTGGCTGTGCTCCATGATCCCGATGCCGCTGCCGCCGATGTCCCAGAGGTCCTGCTGGGCCTGGCGGAGGACCGGCTCAGGCAGGACGCCCGGTCCCGCGCCGAAGTTGTGGATGCGCTGGCTCATGGGTTCCTCAATCGATCGGCCGGATGTCAACGGAGAGAATGTTCGGGTTGCCGGTGCGGATCTGGGCCATCGCGTCCGCGGCGGGCTGGCCCGAGAGGTGGATCCGGACCAGTGCCGCCTGGGCCCCGTGGTAGGCGATGTTCTCGACCTCGTCCACGTTGATCATGGCATCGGACAGCACCTTGAAGATGTGCGCCAGCACGCCGGGGCGGTTCTGGTGGCGCACCGAGAGCACGTGGGTGGCCGAGCTCTTGGCGAGGCGGTTGACGCAGTTGGGGACCCCGCCGGTGGCCTGGTACTCCTGAACGATCCGGATCACCTCGTGGGCGATCGCCACCTGGGCCTGCTCGGTGGAGGCGCCGATATGGTGAGTGCCGTGCACCCCGGGGAACCCGGCGACCGCCGGCCGGAATTCGGCGGTGGAGCCGGCGGGCTCGTTCTGGTAGACGTCAAGCCCGGCCCGGATGCCCTTGGACTGGATCGCTTCCGCCAGCGCGGCCTCGTCCACCACGGTGCCGCGGGCCGTGTTGATGAGGAAGGCGCCGGGGCGCATGGCCGTGAGGAAATCGCGATCCACCAGGTGCCTGGTCTCACCGGTCGCGGCCACGTTGATGGAGACGATGTCGCTCTGCTGGGCCACCTCGCGGGGGGTCTGGCAGTAGCCGATGGCGAGCCGGGTGGCGTCCTCGGTGGTGAGCTGCCGCGACCAGGCGACCACCCGCATCCCGAAGGCCTGGGCCCGCTTGGCGATCTCCCGCCCGATCTGGCCGAGCCCGACGATCCCCAGGGTGCGCCCGTGCAGGCCGCGGGCCTTGGCGTACTCGCCCTTGTTCCACTGGCCGGCTCGGAGTTCGCCGACCTGGTCGGCGATCCGCCGGTCGAGGGAGAGGATCAGGCCCATCACCAGCTCGGCCACGGCGATGCTGTTCTTCCCTGGGCAGTTGGTGACGAACACGCCGAGCCGCGAGGCGGCCGGGACGTCGATGGTGTCGATCCCGGCCCCGGCGCGGATCACGACGCTGAGCGCGGCACCGGCCTCGAGCGCCTCAGCGTTCACCTTCTTGCTCCGGACGATGAGGATCTTGGGATCGAACTCCTTGATCTTCGCGGGCAGATCGGCGGCGGTCAGCTCGGGGGCGTAGAGCACGTTGCAGTTGAGTTCGCGAAGGCCGTCGAGGCCGACCTTCTCGAACTTGTCCGCCACCAGCACCTTCATCATGGCACGGTCCTTCAGTCGAGGGTGTGCACGAAGAGCCCGCTCCGGAGCTTGGGCTCGAACCAGGTGGTCTTGGGAGGCATGATCTCGCCGGCGTCGCTGACGGCCATCAGCTGGTCGAGGGAGACCGGATACATCGCGAAGGCGATCGCCATCTCGCCGGAGTCGACCCGGCGCTCGAGTTCCGGGGTGCCGCGGATGCCGCCCACGAAGTCGACCCGCTTGTCGGTCCGGATGTCGCCGATGCCGAGCACCGGCCCGAGCACCCGTTCCTCGAGGAGCGCGGCGTCGAGCGAGCGGACGGCGTCGGCCGGGATGGTCGCGGGATCGAGGGCGAGCCGGTACCAGCGGCGGTCGAGGTAGACGCCGAAGCTGCCGGGGCGGTCGGGTGACGGATCGGCCGCATCCGTGACGGTGCCGACCGCACGCAGCCGGTCGAGCACCCGGCCCGGCGTCTGTCCCTGCAGGTCCTTCACCACCCGATGGTAGGGGAGAATCCGGAGCCGGCTCGAGGGAAACATCACCGCCAGGAACCAGTTGTACTCCTCGTCGCCGGTATGGGCGGGGTTGGCGGCCCGCCGCTCCGCCCCGGCCCGCCAGGCACTGGCACAGCGATGGTGCCCGTCGGCCACGTAGGCGCAGGGGATGGCCTCGAAGGCCTCCACATAGGGCGCCGGGTCCGCCACCCGCCACACCCGGTGGCGGACGCCATCCGGCGCGGTGAAGTCGTAGAGGGCCGCTCCGGCCGTGCCGGCGGCGATCAGCCGGCCCAGCGCCGGAGTGTCCCGCACGGTCAGGAAGACCGGCTCGGCGTGGGCGTTGAGGGTGAGGACGTGCCGGGTCCGGTCGTCCTCCTTGTCCTTCCGGGTCTTCTCGTGCTTCCGGATGACGTCGGACCCATAGTCATCCACGTGAACGCACCCCACGACTCCGACCTGGGAGCGGCCGTCCATGACCTGCTCGTACAGGTAGATCCCCGGCGCCTGGTCGTGGATCAGCACCCCCGCGCGCATGAAGCGGTCGAGGCTGTCGCGGGCGGCCTGATAGACGCGGGCGTCGTAGGGATCGGTGTCGGCCGGCAAGTCGATGTCCGAGCGGCCGACGTGGAGAAAGCTGACCGGGTTCCCCTCAGCGAGGCGGGCCGCCTCTTCCCGGTTGACGACGTCGTACGGCGGCGCCGCCACCCGTTCGGCCAGGTCGGGCCGGGGGCGCCAGGCGGCAAAGGGCTTGAATCGCATGGCCGAAAAAATAGCCGGGGCGGGGTTATCTCAGACCGGTGAGCACGCCGGCGTCGTGCACCGGCTGGCCACCGAGCAGGGTCAGGACGCTGGTCGTCGCCGGCAGCTGTTCCGGCCTCACGGCGAAGATATCCTGCGAGAGGACCGCGAGATCGGCCAGCTTCCCGGGGGTGAGCGTCCCCTTCTCCCGCTCGCGCCCCTCCGCCCAGGCCGCGCCGCGGGTGTAGGCGGTCACGGCCTGCTCCATCGTGATCGCCTCGTCCGGCGCATTGGGATGGACCAGGCAGAACATCAGGTTGACGAACGGGTTGATCGGCCCGTCGCCGCCCAGCGCCACCGGGACGCCGGCGGCCAGCAGCGACCTGAGGGGCTGGTAGACGGCGGCACGCTCCGGCCCGAACCGCGCCGGGACAATCCCGCCGAGGGCAAAGTGGGTCGGGTTCTGGACGACCATCACCCCCATCCGGACCGCGTGGGGAACCAGGTCCGGGGTGGCCCCGTCGCCATGCTCCACCCGGACCCGGATCCGCCGCCAGGCGGTATCGGGCGCCAGCGAATGCATGGTCGACAGGATGAGGGCGACGGCGGAGTCGCCGGTCGCGTGCAGCAGGGGCTGATCGCCGGTGGCGAGCGCCTCCTGCAGGATGACGCGCAGGGTGTCGGGCCCGAAGTTGAGCCGGCCGTGCCAGCCGGGACGATCGGTGTATGGTGCCCGGGTCGCTGCCAGCCGCTCGACCGGGGTGCCGTCGAGGATGTACTTGGTGCCGGAGACGGTGTCCCGGGGCCCGAGCGTCACGCCCTCCCAGCCCCCGAGACGACCGTTCGGCCCTGTCATGGGAGTCCGGACCAGCCGGACGCGGACGGGGACGTTCGCCGCGAGCAGCACCCGTGCCGCCCGCTCGGGCTCCATGGAGAGGAGAAAGGTCTGGATGCTGGTGACGCCCATCGCGGAGGCCCCAATGGCCCGGTCGCGGACGATCCGCACCATGGTGCTGTCGGGGATCAGTCGGCCGATAGCAGGAGCCACCACCGCGTAGTTCGCGTACTCCTCCACCAGGCCGGTGAGGCGGCCGGCGGCATCGCGGTCGAAGCGGCCGCCCATCGGGTCGCGAATCGAGTCAGGGATGCCGAGGGCCGTCAGCGCCGCGGAGTTGAGCACCAGGCCATGACCGCTCCAGGCCGACAGGATGACGGGG
>DASWBQ010000413.1:0-1684 GCA_036390535.1 Gemmatimonadales bacterium
GCCCTCGTCCACCAGCATGCCGAGGAGGGCGGAGGTGAACGCCTTGGTGGTGGAGCCGACGGCGAAGAGGGTGTTGCCGTCGACCCGGTCGGGCTTGCCCAGCTCGCGAACGCCCCACCCATTGGCGTAGATCATGGCACCGTCCTTGACGACGGCGATGGCGAGCCCGGGGGCCTCCCAGGCGGGGAGGGCCCGGGTGACGTAGGCGTCGAGGGGGCGGAGCGGCGCAGGCTGGGCCGACACGCCGGTGAGCTGTGCGAAGTGAGCAGTGAGGAGGAGGCCGTAGACGAGGGCGCGCATCGGGGGTCTCGCGGTTTGGATTCTCTATTGTATCCAAAAAACCGGCGAGAGTCGAGAGTCGAGAGTCGAGAGTCGAACGTCGAACGTCGAACGTCGAACCTCGAACGTCGAAGGTTCCCTCCCCCTCCCCTGTACCCGCTTCGCGGCTACATTGGTTCCTTCCTCCATTCAGGACACAGGAATGCACCAGCCTGACCGTCGCGTCGTGCTGCTGGCCGCGGGCCTGATACTGGCGGGCCCGCCCGCGGCCGCCCAGCAGGGCACCTGGGCGCTCACCAACGCCCGGATCGAGACCGTGACGCGCGGGGTGATCGAGCGCGGGACGATCGTGATCCGGGACGGCCTGATTGCCGCGGTCGGCGCCTCGGTGCCGGTACCGGCCGACGCCCGCACCCTCGATCTCGCCGGCCGCACGGTATCGCCGGGACTGATCGACCTGGCCTCGCCGTACGCCCTGGCCTCGGCACCCGCCACCGGCGGGGCCACCACCGGGCCGCGGTTCACGGGGATCGATCCGCAGCGCCGGGTGGCCGACGAGCTGCGGCTCTCGCCGGCCGACGCCAGGAGCGCCCGGGACGCCGGGATCACGGCCATCCTGGTGGCGCCGACGCGGGGCCTGTTCCGCGGGCAGTCGGCGCTGGTTCCGACCCGCGACTCGGCGAGCGGCCGAGACGCCCTCCGGGCGACGGTCGGGCAGCACATGGGCTACGAGGGCATCGGCCAGGGCGAGTATCCCGGCTCGCTGCTGGGCGTGATCGCGGAGCAGCGGCAGCTGCTCTACGACGCCCAGCGGCACGGCCTGATCGAGGACCGGTGGGCCGCGAATCCGCGCGGGGTGCCGAGGCCCGAGGCCGACCCGGTGCTGTCGGCACTGGTCCCGGTGGTCCGCGGGACGCAGCCGCTGTTCGCCGACGCGCGGAACGAGAACCAGATCCGGCGGGCGGCGGCGCTGGCGGACGAGTTCAAGCTGAGGCTGGTCGTGGCGGGCGCCACCGAGGGGTGGCGCGCCGTGGACGTCCTGGCCGGCCGCGGCCTCGCGGTTTCGGTCAACTTCCCGCGCCCCACCGAAGTGACCGGGTGGCGGTACCGGGGCGCGATGCGGCGGACACCCGACGACAGCGCTGCCGCGGACGCGGCGGCGCGGGCGGCGATCGAAGGGAATCCGGCGGCCCTGCACCGGGCCGGGTACCGGATCGCGCTCACCAGCGGCGGGCAGCCGAGCAGCTTTCTGGCCAACGCCCGGAAGGCGGTGGCCGCGGGGCTGCCGGCGGCGGTGGCGCTCGAGGCGATGACGTTCCGGGCAGCCGAGCTGGCCGGGGTGGGCGAGGCGAGCGGGAGCGTGGAGGCGGGGAAGATCGCGAACCTGGTGGTGTCCGCCGGCCCG
>DASWBQ010000414.1:0-5382 GCA_036390535.1 Gemmatimonadales bacterium
CGTCTACCCATCGGATCTCCCTCTCGAGCGTTGCCAGGTCGTCCCGGGCTCGCGCCATGGCCTCCGCCACGCCTTCCGGACCCGGGACGACGCGAAACGGTTCACCGAACGCGATCCGCACCCGGGCGCCAGGCAGGGGCACGGCGAAGTGGTCCCACGAGGCCAGGCGCCGCACCGGCCGGGCCTCCGCGTGCACCGTCCCTACCAGACCGCCCGCTTGCTGGACCGCGGCGAGTGCCCCCGGCTTGATGACGCGTCGGGGGCCCCGGGGACCGTCCGGAGTCACCGCGACCAGCAGGTCGGATTCAAAGGCGCGCACCGTCCCTCGCATCGCACCGACCCTGCCCCGATGGCTGGAGCCCTCGATGACGCCGAACCCGAGCGCGGTCGCCGCCTCCTGCAGGTACCGTCCGTCCCGGGCGCGGCTGACAACGATCGTGATCCCCTGATGGCGGTGCGTCATCAGCAGGGGAAGCAGTGCCTCGTGCCACAGCAGCATCAGCCGAGGACCGTTCGCGCGCTGCATCGCTCGCCACCGGTCGAGGTGCCGGATCTCGACCCGCCAGCTGGCGGCCAGCGCCCGCAGCAGGGGCAGCCCGATGGCGCGCACCATCCAGGCCGGAGGGCGCAGCTTCATGCCGGGAGGAGTTCCGCGGCCAATGCCGCCACCCGGTCCGCCGCGCCTCCGCTCCCCAGCCGTCCGCGGACTTCCTGCAGTCCCTCGACCTGGGCCAAGCGTTCGGGGCTGTGCGGGTCGAGGAGCGGCCGGACCGCCTGTACCAGCCGGTCAGGGGTGGCCAGGTCCTGCAGCAATTCGGGCACGACCAGCCGCCCCGCGACCAGGTTCACCAGGCTGACCCAGGGCACCCGCATCACCCGGCGGGCGATGACGGCACTGAGCGGGTGGACCCGGTACGCCACCACGAGCGGCGTGCCGCACATGGCCGCTTCGAGTGTGGTCGTTCCGGACTTCACGATCGCCGCGTCTGCGGCCGCAAGCACCCGGGTGGACTCGCCATTCATGACGGTGAAGCGGTCCGGCCCGGGGTAGTGCCCGGCCGCGGTGCCGGCCACCAGGACATGATCACAGGCCCCCTGTTCAAGCAGCCGCGACGCTGCCTCCCGGAAGTCCGGCCAGAGACGCTCGACTTCCTGGGTACGGCTCCCGGGAAAGACGGCGAGGACCCGCTGGGTGTCGCCGATCCCCAACTCGCTCCTGGCGTCCGCCCGGGTCGGCCAGTCTCGTTCCGCCAGCGGATGGCCGACGAAGGTCGCGGGCACGCCGAGCGACCGGAAGAAGGCCGGCTCGAAGGGGAGGATCACCGCGACGCGCTGGGCGTACCGGCCCAGCCGGCGGGCCCGTCCCGGCCGCCAGGCCCACAGTTGTGGTGCGATGTAGTACAGGGTGGGAATTCCCGCCTCCCGGGCGGCCTGGGCGAGGCGGAGGTTGAACCCGGGGTAGTCGACCAGGACGACCAGGTCATGGCGGCCGGCCCGGAATTCCCGGCTGAGGGCAGCGAGCAGGCGAAGGTGGGGGCGAAGCTTGGTGATGACCTCCAGGAAGCCCATTGCGGTGAACGGCTCCATCCGGAACCTGACCGAGGCGCCGGCCGCGGCCATGGCCGGCCCGCCGAAGGCCTCGATCCTCGCGCCCGGGAACCGGCGCAGGAGAGCGGTCACCACGGGGGCGGCATGCTGGTCGCCTGACGGTTCGCCCGCGGACACGAAGATCCGCGGTGCGGAGGCGGTCATCCGGGGACGGGGATCGGCTGGGGAGCGATCGCGGCGGTCACTCGGAGCGCGAGAGCCAGCGCAGCGCGGCCCTCTTCCCCCGTCACGATCGCGGCCCGTTCCCCCCGGACCGAGTGCACGAAACTCGCCAGCTCGAGACCCAGCGCATCGGCCGGGGGTGCGTCGAGGGGAACGTGTTCGACCAGTTCCTCGAGCGAAGTCGCCACGCCCGGCCCGATCCCGGGCCGGATCCGCATGAAGGTGCCGGTGCCGGCTCCGAGATCCAGGGAGAAATAGCCATTCGGCTGGAACATGCGCAGCCGCCTGACCCGTTCCCGGGCGATGCGGGATGACGTGACGCTGGCGACCGCGCCGCTGGCGAACTCGACGCGCGCGGTCGCGATGTCGAGGTGCGGGGTCATCACCGCGACGCCGGAGGCCCGGACATCGATCACCTCCGCTCCCCCGGTGAGGTGGAGGAGGAGGTCGAGGTCGTGGATCATCAGGTCGAGCACCACCGCGACGTCAGTGCCCCGGGGCTGGAACGGGGCCAGCCGGGAGCTCTCGAAGTAGCGGATGTCGCCGAAGTGGTCGCTGGCGGCGCGGATGGCCCGGTTGAAGCGCTCGATGTGGCCGACCTGCAGCTGGAGACCGCGTGCCGCTGCGGCGGCGACCAGCCGGTCCGCTTCTTCCATCGTCGCCGCGAGCGGCTTCTCCATCAGCACCGGCACGCCGGCCTCCAGCACGCGGAGTCCCACCTCGGCATGGGCCGGGGTCGGCACCGCGATCGTCACGGCCCGTACCCGTGCCAGCAACTCGTCGAGGTCCGCGAAGGCGCGGGTGCCGACCTCCGAGGCAACGGCGGCCGCGCGGACAGGGTCGAGGTCATGGACGCCCGCCAATTCCACCCCGTGGAACGACGCCAGGTGTCGGGCGTGATGCCGGCCGAGCGCGCCGACCCCGATCACACCGACCGGCAGCGACGCGGTCACGCCGGGATGCCCCGCTGGGAGGACGCGACGAATTCCACCAGCAGGCTCACCTCCGGCAGGGTGGGCAGCTCAGCCCGGGCCCGTTCCTGGGCCTGCGTCAGGTTCAGGTCGGAGTTGAAGAAGAGCCGGTAGGCGCGCTTGAGGGCCGTGACCGTCTCGGCCGGGAAGTTCGCCCGCCGGAGCCCGACCGTGTTGAGCCCGTAGAGCTCGACCGGGTTGCCCACCGCCTTTACGAACGGCGGGATGTCCTGGTTCACGCGGCTGGCGCCGCCGACGAAGGCCATTGAGCCGATGGTGACGAACTGGTGGACCGCCACCAGCCCGGACAGGATGGCCCGGTCGTGGACGGTGACGTGGCCGGCCAGCTGGGTCCCGTTGGCGATGATGACCCCATCGCCGACGTGGCAGTCGTGGGCCAGGTGGACGTAGCTCATGATGAAGGAGCCGCACCCGATACGGGTGATCAGGGAGGCGGGGGTGCCACGGTTTACCGTCGAGTACTCCCGCACCACCGTCCGGTCGCCGATCTCGACCCAGGTCTCCTCGCCCCGGTACTTGAGGTCCTGCGGGTCGCCGCCGATGACGCTGCCGATGCCGATGGTCACCCCCCGCCCCAGGCGGACGTTCCGCTCGAGGGTCGCGCGAGCCATGATGCGGCAGCCGTCGCCGACCGTCACCCCGGGGCCAATGATGGCAAACGGGCCGACTTCGACGTCCAGCCCGAGCTGCGCCCCGGGGTCGACCAGGGCGGTCGGGTGCACGCGGGCGCTCATCGGTCCACCACCCGCGCCATGAATTCCGCTTCGGCCACGAGGTTGCCGTCCACCCAGGCGGTGCCCTTCATGCGGCAGGTGCGGCCGCGGTGCTGCAGCATTTCGAGCTCGCAGCGAAGCTGGTCGCCAGGGATCACCGGGCGACGGAACTTCACGTTGTCGATGGTCATGAAGTAGACCACCTTGTTCTCGGGCTCGTCCACGGTTCCCATGAGGAGGATGCCGCCCGCCTGGGCCATCGCCTCGATGATCAGGACCCCGGGCATGATCGGATGCCCGGGGAAATGGCCCTGGAAGAAGGGCTCATTGATGGTGACGTTCTTGATGCCGACGACCCGCTCCTGTCCGACGACCTCGATGATCCGGTCGAGGAGCAGCATCGGGTACCGGTGCGGCATGACATCCAGAATCCGGCCGATATCGTAGGCGTAGCCGCTGCGGCGGCCTGCCCGGGCGATCGCCCTCGCCAGGGCGACGTTGCCCCGGTGGCTGGGCCGAGTCGCGATGACGTGCGCCCGGACCCGGCCGCCCACCAGCGCCAGGTCTCCGACGATGTCGCCGGCCTTGTGCCGCACGAACTCGTCGGGCCACCGGAGGGTGGTGTCGATGATGCGGGCTTCGTCCAGGGCCACTGCCGACGCGGTGGACGCTCCCTTGAGGAGTCCCGCGGCCTGGAGGGCCGCCACCTCGTGGGTGAACCCGAACGTCCGGGCCGGCGCCAGTTCCCGCCGGAAGGCCTCGGGGGAAATGTCGTACGAGCCGCTCTGGCGCCCGATCAGGGGGTGGTCCCATTCGATGGTCGCGGTCACCCGGAGGCGCCGGGAAGGCGCCACCACGTAGGTCGAGTCGCCTTCCTCGACGGTGAACGACGACTGGACCTCGAGGATGACCGGGTCGCCCGGCTGCTCGACCGGCTGGGCCCGGGTCACCAGTTCCAGCCATGGGAGGAAGGAGCCGTCCAGGATCGGCGGCTCGGGCCCGTCCAGTTCGATCACCAGGTCGTCGATCTCCATCGCGGCCACCGCGGCGAGCAGGTGCTCGACGGTGTGGATGGTGACGGCCCCGTGGCCGATGGCGGTCCGGCGCTCGGTCGCCTCCACCTCCTCGATCCGGGCTGGCACCGACGGGTGTCCGGGCAGGTCGGTCCGGCGGAACGCCAGTCCGCTCCCCGAGGGCGCCGCCCGGAGGGTCACGGTGGTGGTCGCTCCGGTGTGCAGGCCGATGCCACCGAGCGAGAGCGAGTTGCTGATGGTGCGTCTAGCCATGAGCCTTCCGTTCGCGAACCAGGGCCTGGAGATCGCGCGCCACCGGGGCGAGCCCGTACAGGACGGCGTGGGAGCGCAGCCATTCGCGGTGCGGCCGCGCGGGGTATCCGCCGTAGTCCATCCCCGCGGGGACGTCCCCCATCACGCCGGATTGCGCCGAGACGCGGGCACCGTCGCCGATGCGGACGTGGCCGCTGACCCCAACCTGCCCGGCGAGGATCACCGCATCGCCGATCCGGGTGCTGCCAGCCACCCCGACCTGGGCCATCACCAGGCAGTGCCGTCCGACCCGGACGTTGTGTCCGAGCTGAACCAGGTTGTCGATGCGGGTGCCGGTGCCGACGACCGTGTCGCCGATGCTGCCCCGGTCGATGCAGGTATTGGCGCCGATGTCGACATCGTCCTCGATCAGGCAGCCGCCGACGTGGGGCACCCGGCGGTGCCCGTCCCGGCCCGAGACATAGCCGAACCCGATTCCCCCCAGGACCGCCCCCGACTTGATCCGGCACCGCCGCCCGACCCGGGTCCCGCGGCCGCAGACCACCCGGGGCCCGAGCACCGTGTCGTCGCCGATCTCGACGCCCTCCTCGAGGATGGTCCCCGCCCCGATCACGACCCGGG
>DASWBQ010000415.1:0-19252 GCA_036390535.1 Gemmatimonadales bacterium
CCCCCGGACGGCACATATCGTTGGCTGGCTGAAGGCCCATTCAGACACCCGTCTGCCCGTCCGCCCGTCCGCCCGTCCGCCCGTCCACTTTGATCTGTCCATCGGCGCCACCGGGATTGGCACCCTGGACCAGATCCGTGATCAGGTCCGGCTCGACCGCCAGCTGACCGACCGGATGCGCGAGGCCGGCGCGACCATCGGGATCGGGCACTACGACGAAGCCCGCGCCTTCTATACCGACGACCGGTTCCGGATCGAAGGAAACGAGGGTCCGGTCTGGCGCACGGTGCACATCGGCGTCGATCTCTGGACCCCGGCCGGCACCCCGGTGCTGGCGCCCCTTCCCGGGGTGGTGCATGCCTTCCGGGACAACGCCGGCGAGGGCGATTACGGCCCGACCGTCATCCTCCGGCACGACGGCGACGGCGTCCCCTTCTACACCCTCTATGGGCACCTCGCCCGCCGGAGCCTGAAGACACTCTCCGTCGGGCAGCCGGTGGCGCCGGGAGACGTGATCGCCCACACCGGGGTGATGGAGGAGAACGGCGGCTGGTCGCCCCACCTGCACTTTCAGGTGATCACGGACCTCCTCGGACGCGACGGCGAATTCCCGGGCGTCGCGCGCGCCGACCAGCGCGCGGTCTGGCTGTCGCTCTCCCCGGATCCGAACCTGATCCTCGGCCTCCCGGGAGGCGTCCGCGCCCCGCAGGTACCGTCGACCGACGCCCTTCTGGCGGAACGCCGCGCCCATCTTGGCCCTTCGCTGAGCATCTCCTACCGGCGGCCGCTGACCATCGTGCGCGGCTTCCGGCAGTTCCTCTATGATGCCGACGGGCGTGCCTACCTGGACGCCGTCAACAATGTGCCCCACGTCGGGCACCAGCACCCGCGGGTGGTGCGCGCCGCCCAGGCCCAGATGGCGGTGCTCAACACCAACACCCGGTACCTCCACCCGACCATCCTGGCCCTGGCGGACCGTCTCACCGCGACGCTGCCGGAGCCGCTCCGGGTCTGCTTCTTCGTCAACTCGGGCAGCGAGGCCAATGAGCTGGCCGTGCGGCTGGCGCGGGCGGCAACGGGACGCCGCGGCATGCTGGTGGTGGATGTCGGTTACCACGGCAACACCTCCACCCTGGTGGAGCTCAGTCCCTACAAGTACGACGGTCCCGGTGGCACCGGGCAGGCCCCATGGGTGCAGAAGGTCCCGATGCCCGACGGCTATCGAGGCCCCTTCAAGTCATCGGATCCCGAGGCCGGGCGCCGCTACGCGGCCTGTCTCGGGGATGCCATCGATGCGCTCCAAGCGCGCGGCTTCCCGCCGGCGGGCTTCCTCGTCGAGTCGATCCTCTCCTGCGGCGGCCAGGTGCCGCACCCGCCGGGCTATCTCGCCGAGGCGTTCCGGCGGGTGCGGACGGCCGGCGGGGTCTGCATCGCGGACGAGGTGCAGGTGGGCTTCGGGCGGGTGGGCTCCCACTTCTGGGGCTTCGAGACCCAGGGCGTCGTGCCCGACATCGTCACCATGGGAAAGCCGATGGGGAACGGTCACCCGGTCGGCGCCGTGGTGACCACGCCCGCCATCGCACAGGCCTTTGCCAACGGGATGGAGTACTTCAGCACCTTCGGCGGCAACCCGGTGTCCTGCGCCATCGCCCTCGAGGTCCTGGACGTGATCCGGGACGACGGGCTCCAGGCCCGCGCGCGCGATGTCGGGACCTACCTGATGGAGGGGCTGGCGGCACTGGCCCCCCGTCATGCGATCATCGGCGACGTCCGGGGCATCGGGCTGTTCAGCGGGATCGAGTTTGTCCGGGACCGGGCGACCCTGGAGCCGGCGGACACCGAGGCGGCGTACATCGCCAACCGGATGCGCGACCTCGGGGTGCTGGTGAGCACCGACGGGCCGTTCCACAACGTGATCAAGATCAAGCCGCCGCTTGTCTTCACGCGTGGGGACGCGGATACTCTGGTAGCCGCCATGGACCGGGTGCTCGGCGAAGACCCGGTCCGGCTCCCCTGAGGCGACGCGGGTCTCGCAACGGGCTCCGTGCCTGCGACGTAGGCGTATTGGAAAGACTGGACCCTACCCCGAACGGATTGCTGATGCCGAACATCGCCGAGTTCCATCCCCAGATCGTGCATTTCGTCATTGCCCTGGCCTTCGTGGGCTTCGCCCTCCGGCTCGTCTCGCTCACCGGCAGGCTGTCGTGGACCCGGGAAGCCGGCGCGGCGCTCCTGATCATGGCCGCGTTGGCCAGCGTCGCGGCCGTGGAATCGGGCGACCAGGCCCACGGACCCGCCGAGCGGGTGCCCGGAGCGCGCGATGCGGTGGTCGAGCACGAGGAGTATGGCGAGAAGACCCGCACCGCGCTGCTCATCATCGCGGCGCTGGAAGTGGCCGGCCTGGCGCTGGCCAGGAAGGAGCAGTGGCAGAAGGCCGCGCACATCGCGTCTGCCGTGGCGTTCCTCTACGGCGGCTTCCTGCTCTACGAGACCGGCGAGCACGGCGGCGCCCTGGTTTATTCCTACGCCGGCGGGGTCGGCATCCGCAGCGGCGACTCGACCGATGTCCGCCGACTCCTGGTGGCGGGCCTCTACCACCAGTTGCAGGCGGACCGGCAGGCGGGTGACGCCGACGGAGCGGCCCGTCTGGCCGACGAGCTGCAACGGCGAATGCCGGGTGACCTGACGGTGACCTTCATCGGGATCGAGTCGCAGCTCAAGGATCGCAACGATGCCCGGGGAGCGCTCGATGCCCTCTCCGCGGTGCAGGTCCCAGCCGACAGCCCGCGGTTCACCCTTCGCAAGGGGCTGCTCACGGCCGACGCCTACTCGGCCCTGGGCCTCAAGGACTCGGCCTTGGCCGCCCTGGAGGCCCTGAGGAAGGACTTCGCCGAGAGCCCGGCAGTGCGGGACGCCATCGAGAAGCTGAAGTAGATCGGAGTGACGGGTGAGGCGTAGGGTGTGAGGAGGATACGAGGCACCGCCACCTTCCCCTTCACCCCTCACCCCTCACTGCCTACGAGGATCCCTACGCCCGGAACGTATCTGCCTTCCAGTTCCGGATCGCCATCTTGATGGACTTCTGGTCGTCGAGCTCGCCCGCCAGCACCCGGCGGACGAGCTCGGTCACTTCCTCGTCCGGCGCGAACCGCAGGGCCACGAAGTGCCGGGGGCGGAGCGCAGTGATGGCCCCCTGCATCTCGGGGGGAAGGACCCGCGCGAGCCTCAGCGACTCCTCGAGCCGGATCAACCGGTCCTGGACCCGGAGTGCCATCGTCCGGGAGGCCAGCAACAGGGCCTCGAGCCCGATCGCCATCACGAAGGCCCAGGCAGTGATCAGCGAGGGCTCCCGGTAGAGCCACCACCCGGTCAGCAGGACGTTGAGCAGGAAGATCGGGCTGGCCACGAAATGAAAGAGCGGGAAGTAGCGGGCGTGGTTGGTGAAGTTCTGTGACACGTGCGGCTCCTTGACTGGCGGAGGGGCGGGAGGGGCGAAGGGGCGGAGAGGCGGAATGCGCTGACTGAGCTAGGGGACTCGTGCCCCGGGTCGTTCCCTGCGCCCCTCCGCCTCCCCGCCCCTCCGCCAGTACCAGTACGCCGGCAGCCCCATCAGCACCAGCCCGGCCCCCACCACCGACTCGCGCGGGGTCTGGATGATGGTGTCGGCCACCAGATATAGGGCAAAGGCGATGAAGACCAGCGGAGTAACCGGGTAGCCCCAGGCGCGGTACGGCCGGGTCAGATCCGGCTCGGTGCGCCGCAGCACCAGCACCGCCAGGGCCGAGAGCCCGTAGAAGAGGAAGCTGACGAAGACGACGTAGGTGGCGAGCTGCACGTAGGATCCGGTCATCGTCAGGGCCACCGCGACGGCCCCCTGCACCACCAGGACGAGGTTCGGCGACTGAAACCGCTGGTCGAGCCGGCCCGCCCACCGGAAGAACAGCCCTTCCCGGGCCATCGCATACGGAATTCGCGCCGAGGTGAAGACGATGCCGTTGTTGGCGCCGAGCGTCGCTATGACGATGGCGGCGGCGATGAAGGCGGCTCCGACGGGGCCGAGGATCACCTGGGCGGCATCGGACCCGACCAGGGTCGACGCAGCCGTCTTCGCGGGCGAGAGGACGGCGAGGTAGGTGGCGTTCGCGACCAGGTACAGCACCACGACAATGGCCGTCGAGAGGACGATCGACAGCGGCAGGTTCCGCTGGGGGTTCTTGATCTCGCTGCCGACGTACGTGGACTCGATCCAGCCGTCATAGGCCCAGAGGGCCGCCACCAGGGCCGGGCCGGCAGCCAGCGCCACGCTGTCCATTCCGCCGGCCGGCCAGAGCGGTGACAGGTTCGCGTCCGAGACCTTCCCCAGCACGACGGCCAGCAGGGGCAGGGTGAGGAGCGCCCCCATCTTGAGCACCGTCAGGACGTTCTGAACCAGGGCGCCGGTGGTGACGCCACGGCAATTGACCGCGGTCAGCACGACGGTCGAGGCGACGGCGGCGAGCTTGATGCCCCCAACGTCGAGCGGAATGAAGAAGCCGAGGTAGGTGGCAAACCCCACCGCGATGGCGGCGATCGAGGCGGTGTTGATGACCAGGAAGGCGCTCCACCCGTACAGGAACCCCACCGCCGGGTGGAAGGCACGGCTCAGGTAGACATACTGCCCGCCGGCCCCCGGCATCGCGGCCCCGAGTTCCGCCACGCAGAGCGCGCCGAACAGCGACACGATCCCGGCCGTCACCCAGACCAGCAGCGACGGGACGGTTCCCTGCATGCCGGCGGTGATGGCGGCGGGGACGATGAAGATCGCCGAGGCGACCATCGTCCCGACGTTGATCATCGTAGCGTCGAAGAGCCCGAGCGCGCGCTTGAGCTCCGGCTGGCCTGGTACGGACATGGGCCCGAAGCTACCACGCCGCCGTGAGTGGCCGCTACCTTCCACCGGACCCTCCCACTCTCGCGACTCACGACCTACGACTCACCCCACGACTCGCCAGCATGCGCACTTTCCTTGCCGTACTGCTGATCGCCTCGCCCCTCGCCGCCCAGCGCCCCGGGGCCGACACTGCTGCCAAGGGTGGCCTGACCTCGGCGACCCTCGGCGGCCTCCGCTTCCGCGGGATCGGCCCGGCCATGACCTCGGGCCGCGTCAGCGACATCGCCATCCACCCTGCCGACCGGAGCACCTGGTACATCGGGGTCGCTTCGGGCGGCGTCTGGAAGACGGTCAACGCCGGAACGACCTGGACCCCGATCTTCGACGACCAGCCGTCGTACTCGATCGGGGCGCTCACCATCGATCCCAACGACCCGCTGACCATCTGGGTCGGGACCGGTGAGAACAACAGCCAGCGCTCGGTCGGCTACGGCGACGGCGTCTACCGGAGCACCGACGGGGGCCGGACCTGGAAGAACATGGGGCTCAAGACCTCGGGGAACATCGGACGGATCCTGGTGGACCCGCGCGATTCCAAGGTCGTCTGGGTCGCCGCGCAGGGCGGACTCTGGTCGAGCGGTGGCGAGCGCGGGGTCTACAAGACCACCGACGCCGGCACTACCTGGGTGCAGGTGCTCAAGGGCGACAACGACTGGACCGGGGCGGCCGACATCCAGCTCGACCCGCGGAACCCCGACGCGGTCTACGCGGCGCTATGGCAGCGGGCCCGGCGGCAGTGGGGCTTCATCAACGGCGGCCCCGGCTCCGGCCTGCACAAGACCACCGACGGCGGCGCCACGTGGCAGAAGCTCACCGGCGGGCTGCCCTCGGAGGAGCTGGGCAAGACCGGCCTCGCCGTCTCCCCGGCCGACCCCGGCGTCGTCTACGCGCTGGTGGAGGCGGCCAACCGCGAGGGGGGCCTGTTCCGCTCCAGCAACGGGGGCTCGAGCTGGCGGAAGATGAGTTCGTACAACCCCGGGCCCCCGATGTACTACACTGAGCTGATCGCGGACCCGAAGGACGCCAACCGGGTCTACTCCGTGGACGTGCAGCTGATGGTCTCTGCGGATTCGGGACGGACGATGACCGGGCTGCCCGGACGCACCAAGCACGTGGACCACCACGCCCTCTGGATCAACCCTGACGACCCGCGCCACCTGATCACCGGCAACGACGGCGGGCTGTACCAGAGCTTCGACCAGGGCGCGACCTGGCAGTTCGCCGCCAACCTTCCCATCACCCAGTTCTACAAGGTCGCGCTCGACAACGACACGCCGTTCTACAACGTCTACGGCGGCACCCAGGACAACAACACCCTCGGCGGGCCGTCGCAGACCCGCACCAACCACGGCATCACCAACCAGGACTGGTTCGTGGTGGTGGGGGGCGACGGTTTCGGCCCCGCGGTCGATCCCACCGATCCGAACATCGTGTACGGCCAGTGGCAGCACGGGGAACTGGTCCGCTTCGACCGGAAGACCGGCGAGCGGGTGGACATCCAGCCGCAACCGGCCGCGGGGGAGCCGCCGCTGCGCTGGCACTGGGACTCGCCCCTTCTCATCAGCCCGCACTCCCACACCCGGCTCTATTTCGCCGCCAACCGGCTGTTCCGGAGCGATGATCGCGGCGACAGCTGGCGGCCGGTGAGCCCCGATCTCACCCGGCAGATTGACCGAAACAGGCTCCGGATGATGGGCCGGGTCTGGAGCCCGGACGCCGTCGCCAAGAACACCTCCACGTCGTTCTACGGCGCCATCGTTGCGGTCGCCGAGTCGCCGAGGCAGGAGGGGCTGCTCTACGCCGGCACCGACGACGGGCTGATCCAGGTCAGCGAAGACGGGGGCCAGAACTGGCGGATGGTGAGCAGCTTCCCGGGCGTGCCAGACACCGCCTTCGTCGCCGACATCGTCGCCTCCCGGCACGACGCGGCGGTCGCCTACGCCGTCATCAACAACCACAAGGCTGGCGACTTCAGGCCGTACGTCGTCCGCACCGGCGACAAGGGTCGGACCTGGGCCCAGATCACCGGCGACCTCCCGGCGCGCGGATCCACCTGGAGCATCGCCGAGGACCCGGTGAAACCCGGCCTGCTGTTCGCGGGCACCGAGTTCGGCGTCTTCGTCGCCTTCAGCGACGGTGGCAAATGGATCCAGATGAAGGGCGGCCTGCCGACGATTCCAGTGCGTGACATCGCCATCCAGGAGCGCGACAACGACCTGGTGCTGGCCACCTTCGGCCGCGGCTTCTACATCCTCGACGACTACTCGCCCCTGCGGCGGCTGACGCCCGAGGTGCTCGCCGGCGGAGCCACCCTGCTTCCCACCCGGGATGCCCGGATGTTCATCCGGTCATCGCCCCTGGGGGGGTCGGGCAGGGCTTCCCAGGGAGACGCCTTCTACGTCGCGCCCAATCCCCCGGATGGCGCCGCCTTCACCTGGTACCTGAAGGACGGTCTCAAGACCGCCCGGGACCGCCGGCGTGACGCCGAGAAGGCGGCGGCCCGCAAGAACGAGGACGTCACCTACCCCGCGTGGGATCAGCTCCGTGCCGAGGAGCGGGAGGAGGCCCCGGCGATGGTGCTTACGGTCAGCGACGAGGCGGGGAATGTGGTGCGGCGGATCACCGGCCCCGCCGGCGCCGGGCTGCAGCGGGTCCATTGGAACCTCCGGTACCCGTCGTCGGCCCCGGTGACGGGTGCGGCACCGGCGCGGGGTGGCGATGACGAAGCTGGCTTCGTCCCGAGCGGACCCCTCGCCGCCCCCGGTACCTACGCGGTTCAGCTCGGCCAGCGGGTCGACGGCATCGTCACCCCGCTTGGCCAGCCGCAGACCTTCCGGGCCGAGCCGGTCGGCCAGGCGAGCCTGCCACCGGCCGACCGGAAGGCGCTCCTCACCTTCCAGCAGCAGACGGCGAGGCTGCAGCGGGCCGTGCTGGGGTCCCAGCAGGTGGTGGGACAGACCCGGACCCAGTTGCAGCTGCTCCGCCGGGCCCTCGACGAGACGCCGGCCGCCGACCCTGCCCTCCGGCAGGAGGTCCGGAGCCTCGAGCAGCGGGTCGCCGACCTCGCCACCGAGCTGTCAGGCGACCAGACCATCGAGAGCCGGAGCGAGCCCGGGCCGGTCGCCATAACCGACCGGGTCCAGAACGTGATCGGCGGCAGCTGGAACTCCACCTCGCCGACCACCGGCACCCATCGGCGGGATTACGACATCGCCGCCCAGGCGTTCGGGCAGTGGCTGCCGAAACTCCGCCAGCTGGTCGACGTAGATTTGAGGGCACTGCAGCAACGGGCGGAAGCGGCCGGGGTGCCGTGGACGCCGGGACGGGTACCGGAGTGGAAGCCATGACAGACGGGCAGACGGGCGGACGGGCGGACGGGCGGTTGTTGCCCGCGGCGATTCTGGCTCTTGGCGTCGTCCTTGCCGGGGCGGCGATCGGGCGCGGCTTCACCCAGTCAAGACAGGGAGACCGCTACGTGTCGGTGAAGGGCGTTTCGGAGCGCGAGGTGAAGGCCGACCTCGCGCTCTGGCCGATCCAACTGAGCACCACGGGAGCGGACTTGGCGCGGGCGCAGGTCGAGCTCAACAACGGCATCGCCCGGGTGAAGGTCTTTCTGTCGAGGCAGGGGCTCGACACCGCGGAGGCCCGGCTGCAGGTGCTCCGGGTCACCGACCGCGACGCCAACCCCTACCAGCAGAACCTGGCTGGACCGCGCTTCATCATCAGCCAGACCCTGATCGTCCGCTCCACCGAGCCTGACAAGGTCCTGGCGGCCAGCCAGCGCGTCGGGGAGCTGGTGGCGGCCGGGGTGGTGCTCTCGTCGGGGCCCGAGTACGGGCCGGCGGGGCCCAGCTTCCTGTTCACGAAACTCAACGACATCAAGCCCGCCATGATCGCCGAAGCGACGGGGCGGGCTCGGGAAGCGGCCGAGCAGTTCGCCCGCGACGCCCAGAGCCGGCTCGGTGGCATCCGCCGGGCCAACCAGGGCGTCTTCGTGATCCTCCCGCGCGACCAGGCCCCGGGCCTGTCCGAGGAGAGCCAGCTCTACAAGACGGTGCGCGTCGTCACCAGCGTCGACTATGACCTGAAGGACTGATTGTGGACAAACAGAGCATTGCGCTGCTGATCCCACTCTTCGCGCTGACCATTCCGATCATCGGGATCATCGCGAGCAGCGTGCTCAAGTTGCAGAAGAGCCGGATGGAGATGCTGAAGCTGCAGAGTCAGCCCGACCCCGGGCTCCTGAACGAGCTCGAGGAACTCCGGAACGAAGTTCACCTACTGCGCGGCGAACTGACCGAGGTACACGAGCGGCTGGACTTCACCGAGCGGCTCCTCACCGCGAAGAGCGACCGTCACCAGCTGCCGGGGGGCTGATGCGCCTGGTGGCGGTGGTGCTGCTGCTCGCCGGTGCCTGTTCCGAGGGCACCGATCCCGGCACCCAGTACTACAGTCTCTCCCAGGCGCAGGCCGAGGCCGTGGCCGGGGTGCTGGTGGCCGGGGCGGCCGGGCCGCTCCTGGCGCTGGTGCCCCAGACGGTCGCCTCGGGCCTCATTCAGCTCCCCGTCACGGCCAGCACCGACTGCCCCGAACGCGGAGTGACGACGCTGAGCGGCACCATCCAGGGGACGGCCTCGGGGGGATCCGCGTCGCTGCTGATCAACGTCGGGGAATCGGTCAGCCGCTGCGCGTTCCCGCTCGAGGGGAAGACCTACGAGGTGAACGGCGTGCCGGTGGTTTCGGTCGGTGGCTTCGCCAATTATCTCGACGGTGTCCTCCTTGCCACCCAGAGCCTGTTCCTGAGCGGCACCGTCCAGGTGATCGGCGACCAGAACGCCCAGGCCATCTGCCCGGTGGACCTGACGGTGACGATCACGAGCTGGTCGTCCCCGGTGCGGGTGCAGGGCAACCTCTGCGGGCGGGGCATCGACCAGACGGTGGTGGTATAGAGCGGCAGGACGGCAGAGCGGCAGGGCGGATCGTACGTCACCCCGAGCGCCGCGAGGGGACCAGCACTCAAAGGTGAAACCATGAGCAACACACGGGTCGAGGTCACGCGGGCGGGGATCAGCTTCGGGTCGGCGCTGGCCATCGCCATTTCCTGGAGCGCCAACAAGTCGCTCTTCTGGGCCATCATCCACGGCCTCTTCAGCTGGCTCTACGTCATCTACTACGCGATCCGGTACTGAGCCCTGGGCGGCCTGACAGGCCGCGCCTGCCGGACGGTGTCCCATCTGGCCTCTTCACCCACCGGGTTCTATCTTCGGGTGATCCTTCCGGGAATTGAGCTGTGACTGAGCTGCGCGACGATCTGCAGGCCGCGCTGGGGACCACCTATCGCATCGAGCAGGAGCTCGGCGGCGGGGGGATGAGCCGGGTGTTCCTGGCCGAGGAAGTTGCCCTCGGCCGGAAAGTCGTCATCAAGGTCCTGCCACCCGAGATGGTGAGCGGCGTCAACCAGGACCGGTTCCGTCGCGAGATCCAGCTGGCCGCGCGGCTCCAGCATCCCCACATCGTGCCGCTGCTGGCGGCGGGCGCGTCCGGCGACCTGCTCTGGTACGCGATGCCCTTCATCGAGGGCGAATCGCTCCGGGTCCGGCTGGCCCGGCAGGGCGACCTTCCGGTCAAGGACGCCATCCAGATCCTCCGGGAGATCGCCGACGCGCTCGGCTACGCCCACGGTCAGGGCGTGGTCCACCGCGACATCAAGCCCGACAATATCCTGGTGTCGGGCCGGCACGTCCTGGTGACCGACTTCGGCGTGGCCAAGGCGGTCAGCGATTCGGCCAAGGGCCAGTCCCTGACCTCCCTGGGGATGGCGCTGGGGACCCCGGCCTACATGGCGCCGGAGCAGGCCAGCGCCGATCCTCTCGTGGATCACCGGGCCGACATCTACGCCCTCGGCGCGATGGCCTACGAGATGCTCTCGGGCCAGCCGCCCTTCACCGGCGCCAATCCGCAGGCGGTCCTCGCGGCCCACGTGATGAAGCACCCCGAGGCGGTCAGCGCCGCCCGCCCGGCGGTGCCGGCGGCGCTCAACGCGCTGGTGATGCGCTGCCTCGAGAAGCGGCCCTCGGATCGCTGGCAGAGCGCCGAAGAACTCGGCACCCAGCTCGACCTGCTGCTGACGCCGAGCGGCGGCACGGCACCGACGGCGGCGGTCGCCGCGATCTCGTCCGGCACGGAGGCGGCGCTCAAGCGTGCCAACCCCCTGCGTGTGGCGGCGCTCTTCGCCCTTGCCTCCGCGGTGGTGCTGTCGCTGGTCTGGTTCGCCGTCCAGCGGATCGGGCTCCCCGACTGGGTCTTCTACGTCGGGATCGGCCTGATGGCCGCCGGGCTGCCGATCATGCTGCTGACGGCCAACCGGGAGCGCCAACGGGCCCTTGCCCGGATCACCGGCACCCACGCCACCGCCGATCAGGGGGTCGTCGACCGCTTCCTCACCTGGCGGAGCGCCATCCGCGGTGGCGGCCTGGCCTTTACCGGTCTGATCATCGGCGCCGGCGCCTTCATGGGACTCCGGCTGGCCGGGGTGGGGCCGTTCGCAACCCTGATGTCTTCCGGGGCCCTCGGAGAACGCGCGGTGCTGATCGTGGCGGACTTCGAGAACCGGACCACCGACTCAACGCTCAGCCAGTCGATCACCGAAGCATTGCGCATCGACCTGGCCCGCTCGCCGGTGGTTCGACTGATGGAGATGGGCGACGTTGCTGCCGCCCTGCAGCGAATGCAGCGGGAGGTTAACACGACGCTCACGGCCCAGGTGGCCCAGGAAGTCGCGGAGCGGGAAGGGGCCACCGCCGTGGTGACGGGCGAGATCGCCCCGCTGGGCGGAGGGTACGTACTCTCGGCCCGGGTCCTCAACGCCTCGACCGGCGCCACCCTGCTGGCGGAGCGGGAGACCGCCAGCGACGCTACCGGCCTGATCGCGGCCGTAGACCAGCTCTCGCGCAAGCTCAGGGAAGGGATCGGCGAGCCGCTCCGGTCGATCCGCGGCGGCGAGCGGCTCGAGGCAGTGACTACCTCCTCCCTCGAGGCGCTCAGGAAATACTCCCAGGCCGAGCGGCTGGCCGACCAGGCCAGATACGAGGAAGCCCGGGACCTGCTCGAAGAGACCCTGAAACTCGACTCGACCTTCGCCATGGCGTGGCGGAAACTCGGGGTCGTTCTCGGCAACAACACCCTGGACAATGCCCGGAAGATCGAGGCGGTGCGTCGCGCCTACCAGCTCCGCGACCGGCTGCCCGAGCGGGAGCGGTTGATCACCACCGCCTACTACTACAACGACGTAGAGATCGACACCGACCGCCAGATCCAGGCGTACGAGCAGGTGCTGGCGCGGTGGCCAGACGACGCCACCTCGCTCAACAACCTCGCGCTGGCCTATGCCTGGAAGGGCCGGTTCGCGGATGCGGCGCGGGTCGCCCGGCATGGGGTGGAGATCTCGCCCAGCACCAGCGTGCTCTGGACGAACCTGATCGAGGCCCAGATCCTGGGGGGCGATCTGGCCGCGGCCGACTCGAGCCTCGCGCGGATGGCCCTGGCCGCCCCCGATGCCCGCGACCGGTACGTGACCGGCTACCGCCTTGCCTGGGCCAAGGGAGACTACCAGACGGCGGCGGCATATGCCGACTCCGTGGGGCAGAGTCCGCAGCCGGGACTCCAGACGCTGGCACGGTTCCAACGGGCCGCAATGAGCATGCTCGCGGGCCGGCTGGTGGAGGCGGAACGCAGCATCACCGAAGGCATCGGAATGAACCTGCGGCGTGGCGCGGTCGCGGCGGTCTACAATCCGGGGGTCGCCCGGCTGGACAGCTGGCTCCGCGGCCAGCCCCAGCGCGCCATCCGGTACATGGACTCGGTGCTCCAGAAGCATCCGCTGGATTCCATCGCGGTCCTCAGTCGGCCCTACCTCCAGCTCGCGACCTTCTACGCCCAGGCCGGCAGCACCGACCGGGCGGAGCAACTGATCAGGGAGTACGAGCGGCTGGTTCCGAGGGAAGTCCAGGCAGGGGATGACGAACGCTACGCCGCGAACGGAATGCTGGCGCTGGCGCAGGGAAGGCCGGCCGACGCGATCACCGCGTTCCGCACCTACCGGGAACGTCAGGGGTGGTGCACCACCTGTTACCTGTTCGAGTCCGGATTGGCATTCGACGCCCTGCAGCAACCCGATTCCGCCCTGTCGGCCTACCAGGCGCTGGCAACAGCGGTCCAGCCGGGGCCAGAGGGCCGCGAGCTGACCCTGCCCCTGAGCTACCGGCGGCTCGGCGAGCTGTACGAGACCAGGGGAGACAAGGAGCAGGCGCTGCAGTGGTACGGCAAGTTCGTCGACACCTGGCGCGGGGCAGACCCCGACCTGCAGCCCAAGGTCAAGGAGATCCAGAAGCGGATCGGGGAACTGGCCGGCGAGAAACCCTAGGAGGCCCGGTCCAGTCACAAACCCCGTAAACCTTCAGGTGAATACGCCAAACATATATTTCAGTCTGCCGTCCTCCTTCCTGCACCGAAGGCCGTGACATGACCGCTGCCCTGACCTTGCCCGCCATCATCCAGGGCGGCATGGGCGTCGGAGTATCGAGCTGGCGGCTCGCCAGCGCGGTCTCGCGGCTCGGGCAACTCGGTGTTGTCTCCGGCACCGGACCGGACACCACATTCGTCCGGCGGCTCCAGGATGGAGATCCCGGTAGTCACCTCCGCCGGGCGATGGCCGAGTTTCCCATCCCCCACGTGGCCGCGGCCGCCCTCAAGAAGTACTTCCTCCCCGAAGGCCGTCCGCCGGGAACGCCCTACAAGCTTCTCCCGATGTATCAGCAGACGGTCGGCAAGGCCCGCCAGCAACTGACCATGCTCGGCGCCTTCGTCGAGGTCCGCCTCGCGAAGTCCGGCCACGACGGCCTCGTAGGAATGAACCTGCTCACCAAGATCCAGTTGCCGACCCTGGCGACCCTCTACGGGGCCATGCTCGCTGGCGTAGACTACATCCTCATGGGTGCGGGAATTCCCAGGGAGATTCCCGCCGTGCTCGATGCGCTCTCTCGGCACGAACCGGCTTCAATCCGGTTCGACGTCGAGGGCTTGCCCCCCGGGAACGTGGAGCACCTGCAGCTCGACCCGCAGGCCATCTGGGAGGGGCACGTCCCTTCCGAGGTGGTGCGGCCAAGGTTCCTGCCGATCATCGCCAGCAATTCCCTGGCGACCATGCTGGCCCGGAAGGCCAGCGGCAGGATTGACGGCTTCGTGATCGAGGGGCCCACCGCGGGGGGCCACAACGCGCCGCCGCGGGGAGAGTCGCAGCTGAACCCCCGCGGCGAGCCGGTGTACGGGCCGCGGGACGAGGTGGATCTGGCGAAGATCGTCGAACTGGGGCTGCCGTTCTGGCTGGCGGGAGGCACGGGCCATCCGGAGCGACTGCGGCAGGCCCGGGCCGCCGGCGCCGCCGGCATTCAGGTCGGGACGCTGTTCGCCTTCTGCGACGAGTCCGGCCTGGAGGAGCACCTCAAGCGTTCGATCCTGGCGCGTGCGGCCCGCGGGGAGGTGGACGTGCACACCGACCCCAGCGCCTCGCCGACGGGTTACCCCTTCAAGGTCGTCACCTGGCCCGACGATCCCTCGGCAGGAGTCGTTCGGGAGCGGGTCTGCGACCTGGGCTATCTCCGCGTCCCTTATACCACGCCCGAGGGGAAGATCGGGTACCGCTGCGCCGCCGAGCCGGTGGAGGCGTACGTAGAAAAGGGCGGGCACCGGGAGGACACCGAGGGACGGCGGTGCCTCTGCAACGCGCTGATGGCCACCATTGGACTGGGTCAGGTCCGCCCAGACGGCACGGTCGAACCCCCGCTCGTCACCAGCGGAGACGATCTCCTCTCCATCGGCGCGTTCCTGCGGGGGCGCACCAGCTACTCCGCCGCGGACGTGATCGGCTACCTGCTCGGCGAGACCGCCGGATAGTCAGTTCTCGGCCTGTCCTCCGGACGGCCTGCGGGCCGCCCCTACCGGGCCCGGTATACGATCTCCCCACCCACCACCGTCATCACGTTCTTCACCTTGAGGATCTCGGCCTCGGGGATCTTCATGATGTCCTGGTCGAGGATGGTGAAGTCGGCCCACTTCCCGACCTCGACCGTGCCGCGTTTCGACTCCTCGAAAGCGGCGTACGCCGGCCAGATCGTGAAGGCCTTGAGGGCCTGCTCCCGGGTCAGCGCCTCCTCGGGGTGCCAGTCGGGCGTCTGGTCGCCGGTGATGCTCCGCCGCGAGACGGCGGCGTAGAACTCGATCATCGGCTCGCCCCGCTCCACCGGCGCATCCGAGCCGCCGGCGATGATGTTGCCGTCCTTCACCAGGGTCTGCCACGCGTACGCTCCCTTGAGCCGCTCGGCGCCGAGCCGGCTCGGCGCGAAATACAGGTCGCCGATCGCGTGCGACGGCTGCATCGAGGGGATCACGCCGAGTTGCGTGAACCGCGGCAGGTCGGAGGGCTCGACGATCTGGGTGTGCTCGTCGCGCCAGCGCGGGTCGGCTACCTTCCGCTCTGCTGCCGGCACCGCCTTGAACGCCTCCTCGAAGGTGTCGAGCAGCAGCCGGTTGGCGCTGTCGCCGATGGCGTGGGTCTCGACCTGGATCCCTTCCTTCAGCGCCTGGACCAGCATCGGGCGATACCGCTCGAGCGGCGTCAGCAGCAGGCCGATCTTGTCGGGCGCGTCCGAATAGGGCGCCAGCAGCAGGGCGCCACGCGATCCAAGGGCCCCGTCGAGCACTCCCTTGATGGTGCGGACGGTGAAGCGGCCGTCGAACTCGCCGATGCCGGGGCCGTTGGCAAAGAGCGAGTCCGCCGAGGGGCCCGGGCCATGCACCGCCTTGTAGATCCGGAGCTTCACCTTCCCCTCGGCGTACAGCTGCCGCATCAGCTGGACTTCCTGCCAGGAGCCGCCGGCGTCCTGGATCTGGGTCCAGCCGAGCATCAGACTCCGGTCGGCGCCGGTGGTGATCGCCTTGGCGAAGTCGTCGAGGGTGGGGGATGGGATCTTACTCTCGACCAGGCCCTGGGCACGGTCGATCAGCATCCCGGTGGGCTGGCCGGAGGCGTCCTTGAGGATGTCGCCTCCGAACGGCGGCTTCGTGGAGGCGGTCACCCCTGCCGCCTTGAGGGCCGCCGAGTTGGCGACCCCGGCGTGGCCGTCGGCGCGGCTCAGGAAGACCGGGTTGTTGGGAGAGATGGCATCGAGGTCCTGGCGGGTGGGGAAGCGCCGCGGCGTCCAGGGGGTCTCGATCCAGCCCATCCCGGTCACCCAGTCGCCGGGGCGGGCCTGGTCGACCCGCTCCTTCACCCGGGCAACCAGCTCCTCGATGCTCTTCGTGCCCTCGAGGTTGAGGGTCAGCTCGCGCTGGCCGACACCGGCCAGATGGTAGTGGGCGTCTGCCAGGCCGGGGAGGAGGGTCCTGCCGGCAAGGTCGATCACCTCGGTCGAGTCACCCTGGTACCGCTTGGCGTCGGCGTTGGAGCCGACGAAGACGATCGTGTTTCCCTTGACCGCCACCGCTTCCGCCGTGGGCGCGGCGTCGTTGGCGGTGTAGACCGTGGCGTTGAGGAAGACCTTGTCGGCCGGCTCGGCCTTGGGGCCGCAGGCCAGGACAAACGGGAGCAGAGCCAGCGGGCAAGGGGCTGACAGACGCATGGGGCACTCCGGGGCTGTGGTCAGGACCCCCGAAGATAATCTTCCCTGCCCGTCTGCTAGGTCAGTCCCTGGGTGGGCCTAGGACCCGCTGCCAGTAGCCGACGTCGATCCACCGCCCGAACTTGATCCCGGGCTCCCGGAAATGAGCCACCTTTTCGAAGCCGAACTTCTCGTGGAGGGCGATACTGGCGTCGTTCGGCAGGGCGATCCCGCCCATGGCGGCGTGAATGCCGCGGGCCTCGAGTAGCGGGAAGAGCGCCTCATAGAGCCGCGACCCGATGCCTCGTCCGGCCTGGCCCGGTGCGGTATAGACGGTGACTTCGACCGAGAAGCGATACCCGATCCGGGACCGCCACGGTGTCGCATAGGCGTACCCGACCACTCGGCCCACCTCCTCCGCCACCAGCCAGGGGAGGGCGGCAGCCTGCACCTCCGCGATCCGCCGCGCCATCTCCGCCGGGGCGACCGGTTCCTCCTCGAAGGTGACGATCGTTTCCAGCACGTAGTGGTTGTAGATGGCCGCGATGGCCTCGGCGTCCTCGGCTGCGGCCGCCCGGATGACGATGGTACCGGTCATCGGCCCTCCCGGAACTGGTCGGAAACAAGACGTACGACCCCGCCTCTGCCGGCGCGCAGCACCCCTCCGAACGGGGGGGGGCGAACATCCCGGCGGTTTCAGGCGTATAGTCAGTCTAACCGAAAACCCTGTCGGAGTCCCCATGCTGACCCTGATGACGACGGCGGCCATGATGGCCCCCTCCGCCCTCCCGCTTCTCCGCTCTCCCGCAGCGGACACCGTCCGAATCACCGAATGGGCGGTTCCCTACGCCGACTCCCGACCCCGTGACCCGTACGTGGATGGCCGGGGCAGGGTCTGGTTCGTCGGCCAGGTCGGCAACTACGTCGCCTATTTCGTTCCGGCCACCAGCGAGTTCAAGCGGTACGAGCTGGACCCCGGCGTAAACCCCCACAACCTGATCGTGGACCGGACCGGGACCGTTTGGTACGCCGGGAACCGGGCCTCGCATATCGGGAAGCTCGACCCGGCGTCGGGGAAAATCACCAAGTACATGATGCCGGACTCGACCGCTCGGGATCCCCACACCCTGATCTTCAACCGGGCCGAGACCCAGATCTGGTTCAGCGTCCAGAACGGCAACTTCGTGGGTCGCCTGGACCTGAAATCCGGCCAGGTGGACCTGGTGAAGATGACCCGGCCCCGGGCCCGGCCCTACGGCATCATGGTGGACGCCCACGACCAGCCCTGGTTTGTGGAGTTCGGCACCAATCGGATCGGGACGGTTGACCCGAAGACGATGGCGCTCAAGGAGTACGACCTGCCCAACGAGCGGAGCCGGCCCCGGCGCATCGCGTTGACCAGCGACGGGATGGTCTGGTATACGGACTACACCCGGGGGTTCACCGGGCGGCTTGACCCGAAGACGGGGGCCGTGAAGGAGTGGGCCAACCCGTCGGGCGCGACCTCCTTGCCATACGCGATGACCATGGACGACCGAGACCGGGTCTGGTTCGTAGAGACGGGGGTCCAGCCGAACCGCCTGGTCGGCTTCGACCCGAAGACCGAGCAGTTCTTCAGCAACACCCCGGTCCAGCCGAGCGGCGGCGGGACGGTGCGGCACATGATCTACGAGCCGAAGACGAAGGCGATCTGGTGGGGCTCCGACACCAATTATCTCGGCCGGGCAGAGATCGGGCCCACCCGCGCACTGGTCCCCTGAGTTGGCCCCCTCGCGGTGCGCTCGGGGTGACGTAAAGGTCAACCTCAGCGCAGCGATGGCGGCGGATTCCGCCGCTAGGGCGGCGTGAGGTAGCGCGACCGAAACCGCTGGTACCGCGGATCGGACCGGAGGTCGTCGAACAGCGGATCGGTGAACGGCACCGACCTGCTGGAGGGGAAGCCGAAGGAGCCATCCTCCACCCCTTGGTCGAGCCTCTTGAAGGCTTGGTCGCGGTCGCCCAGCGCGGCGGGGACGAAGGCGAGATAGTAGGCGCCCTCCTCGCCCCGCAGTACTCGCGCCTCGAGTTGGGCATGGATGGAATCGGCCATCGCCCGCTGCCCGGAGCGGGCGTACAGGTACCCGGTGAACGCCATCGCGAGCGGGTCACCACGCTCGGCCTGTGGACGGACCGCTGAGATGGCCTCCGCCCACTGTCCCATCCGTCCATGACACTGCGCTACCAGCGGCGCCGCCCGCAGGAGCGGAGGGTCCACCGTCAGGACCCTGGTGAGATGGACCACCGCCTGGTCACAGCGACCATCCGCGATGAGCGCACGGGCCAACTCGGCGTGAGCGGACGGCGACAGCGGGTCGAGCGCGACGGCCCGCTCCGCCTCAGCCACCGCCTCCTGAATCCGCCCGGTCAGCAGGAGAAAGTTCGAGAGCCATTCGCGGAACCCGGCCCGGGTGGGCTCGAGAGCAACCGCGCGCCGCAGGTGAGCCTCCGCCGCAGGGAAGTCACGCGCCATGGTCCGGAACATCCCGAGGATGCCGTAGCCGTCGGCGAGGTTGGGATCGAGTGTCACCGCCTTCCGGGCGGCGGCCTCGGCGATGGTCCGTAACCCCGACCGCTCGGCGATCGGCGCGCCCGAGCTGACACGGTACCGAAGCCTTGCCAACCCCGCCCA
>DASWBQ010000416.1:0-9561 GCA_036390535.1 Gemmatimonadales bacterium
TGCCGCCATGCCGCCCTGCCGCCCTGCCGCCTATCTTGTTGCACCGTGCTCGCCCTCCTCCTCGCGTTCCAGCAGATCCCCGTCGGCGCCACCCCCGACGAACTGGTTCATCGCAACGGCCGGGTGCCTCCAGCCGTGATCGCGGTGACGGGCGCCCCCAGGGTCGACGGCGTCCTCGACGACCCCATCTGGGCTGCGGCACCTCCCGTCTCCGGCTTCCGTCGCGACTACCCCTCGGACGGCAAGCCCGCCGCCGATGATGCCGAGATCCGGCTGCTCTATGACAAGGACGCCCTCTACGTCGGGGCCCGGCTCTTCGCGAGGCCCGGGACGGTTTCGCGCCGCCTCAGCCGCCGCGACTCGTTCAGCATCTTCAACGACGTCTTTTTCGTCCTGATCGACTCCTACCACGATCACGCCACCACCTTCGTCTTCGGCGTCACCCCACGCGGGGAGCGCCGCGATGCCGTCCAGGGCGGCGATGGGGCCAACCTCGATCCCTCGTGGGATCCGGTCTGGTCGGCGAAGACCCGGATCGACTCACTGGGGTGGGTCGTGGAGATGCGGATTCCCTTCTCGCAGCTCCGCTTCCCCGGCAGCGTCGAGCAGGTCTGGGGGATCCAGTTCCGGCGCGACATCCGGTCGGCCGCCGAAGCGGTCGACTGGGCCTGGTCACCGCGCACTGAACCGGGGTCCACCTCCAAGTACGGCCATCTCCTCGGCATCCGCGACATCCCGCCCCCCGGGCGGGTCGAGATCCTCCCGTACACCTCGGCTCAGGCCCGGCTCACCCAGCATCCCGATGCCGTCAATCCCTTCGACGACGGCAGTCACCTGTCCGGAGGCGCGGGGCTGGACCTCAAGTACGGCCTCACCAGCGACCTGACCCTGCAGGCCACCGTCAATCCCGACTTCGGCCAGGTGGAAGCGGACCCGGCGGTGGTGAACCTCACGGCGTTCGAGACCTTCTTCGAGGAGCGCCGCCCCTTCTTCGTCGAGGGCGCCGACATCTTCGGCTTCGGCCCGCCGGGCGGGCAGGTTCCGCTGTTCTACTCGCGCCGCGTCGGCCGGGCCCCAACCCTGTCCGGATTCGGCACGGCGGCGTACCTGGACCAGCCACCGGCCACCTCCATCATCGGCGCCGCCAAGCTGACCGGCCGCACCCGGTCGGGCTGGTCGATGGCTCTCCTCGAGGCCGTCACGGCCAAGGAGTACGCCCGTCGCGCCGACGCCGATGGCAACCCGCTCGACGACCTCCCGGTGGAGCCGCTCAGCAACTACGCGGTCGGGCGCCTCCGCCGCGACTTCCGGGGCGGTTCGAGCGCCGTCGGCGGCATGTTCACCGCCGTGAACCGGGACCTCGACGAAGCGGTCTTCAACCCCCTCCGGACGTCGGCGTACACCGGCGGCGTGGACTGGCTCCACCGCTTCAACCGGAACGCCTGGACCTTCGCGGGCTACTGGGGCGGGTCCTGGGTCACCGGCTCGACGGCCTCGATGCTCCTGACCCAGTCGCTCTCGTCCCGCTACTACCAGCGGCCGGACCAGGACTACGTCGCCCTCGATTCGACCCGGACCTCGCTCGCCGGGATGAACGGCGGCATCGGCATCTCCGAGACGGCAGGCGACTGGACCTTCGGCCTGCGGAGCAACTTCATCAGCCCCGGGTACGAGGGGAACGACGCCGGCTTCCAGACCGACGCCGACCGGGTCCGGTTCTATGCGGATGGCGGCCGGCGATGGCTGGCCCCGGGGGGAACCTTCCGTGAACTCCGTGCCGGTGCCAACGCCTCCCAGGCCATCAACTTCGGGGGCACCAGCGTCTCACGGTCGCTCAGCGGGACCCTGAGTGGCACCTTCACCTCGCTCTGGAGCTTCAGCCTGAACCTGGGATGGGGCTTCCAGTCGTTCGACGACAAGGCCACGCGGGGCGGGCCGCTGCTCGAGCGGCCGGCAGGCTGGCACCTCGGCGGTGGCTTCCGCAGCGACGGCCGGAAGTCACTGTCCTTCGGGGCGAACGGCTTCTACACCGGGCACGTCGAGGGCACCCGCGGGGGCGGCGCCGGGCTGGACCTGGTCTACCGCCCGCAGGGCTCGGTGGACTTCTCCGCCGCGATCGCGTACCAGGCGACCGACTACGACCAGTTCTATGTGACGCAGCGGGCCGACCCCGCGGCCGCCTCCACCTATGGCCGGCGCTACCTCTTCAGCGCCCTCGACCAGGACCAGCTCAGCTTCACCTTCCGGCTGAACTGGGTCCTCACGCCCAACCTCTCCCTGCAGTGGTATGCCCAGCCGTTCGTGGCGGCGGGCGACTACGATCGCTACTCCTACGTGCGGACGCCGGGCGCCTACGACTACGCCATCTATGGCGAGAACGGGTCGACCATCAGCTACGACGAGACGGCCAACCGGTACACCGCCATCGCAGGGCCGGGCGGTGAGCCGGTCACCTTCACCAACCCCGACTTCCGGGTCCGCTCGCTCCGCAGCAACCTGGTGGTCCGGTGGGAATACTTGCCGGGATCGACGCTGTTCGTGGTCTGGAACCAGAGCCGGGCCACCCAGGTCGGTGACCCCCGGTTCAACAGCCTGAAGGACGTCTGGGGCATCTGGGACGACCCGATGCAGAACGTCCTGCTGGTGAAGGTGAATTACTACCTGAGCCGGTAGAGGGCGGGAGAAAGCGGAATAGAACGGGAGAGAGCGGGATGACTCCGGCTCCCGCATCATCCCGTTCTCTCCCGCCCTGTCCCGCTTTATCCCGTCCTCTCCCGCCCTATTTCAAGTAGAACTCAAACCACTGCCTCAGCCTCCCCAGCCGGTCCACCAGCAGCCACGGCTCGCCGGTCCGCGACAGGTCGTGGGTCGACCGCGGGTACCGTACCAGCTCCACCGGCGTCCCCTGCTTCTTCAGCCCGACGAACCACTGCTCCGCGTCCGTCATCGGGGTCCGGTGATCCTCCTCCGACTGCACGATCAGGGTCGGCGTCCTGACTTTCCGGATGTGGCGGATCGGCGAGAGCGAGTCGTACATCGCCGGGTTGTCCCAGGGCTTGCCGTAGAATTCGAACTCGGTGAGCCCCTGGGCGTCCGATGACCCGTACCAGCTCCACCAGTTGCTGATCATCCGGTCCGCCTGCGCCGCCTTGAACCGGTGGGTCTTCACCGTCACCCAGGCGGTCATGACCCCGCCGTACGACCCGCCGGTGACGCCCATCTTCGTGGAGTCCACGTCCGGCCGCCTGGCGGCGATGTCCACCGCCTTCATCAGGTCCTGGTAGTCCTCGGCGAACCACCGGCCCCGGGTCGCGAAGGTGAAGTCGGCGCCGTAGTCGCCGGACCCGCGCGGGTTGGTGAACAGCACCCACATCCCGGCGCCGGTCAGGTTCTGGAACTCGTCGAACCAGTTCTCGCCGTAGGCGGCGTGCGGCCCGCCGTGGATGTAGAGCACCAGCGGGTACTTCCTCCCGGGCTGGTAGCCGTAGGGCTTGAGCAGCCACCCTTCGATCTCGAGTCCGCCCACCGAGGAGTAGGTGAACCGCTCCCCGTCGGAGAAAGCCACCTCCTCGAGCAGCCGGTCGTTGAAGCCGGTGACCTTTCGCTCGCCGGTCCCGTCCGGGTTCGCGATGAAGAGCTCCGTCGGCTTCGCCAGGCTGGTGGCCACGTAGGCGATAGTGGTCTCGTTCGCGTCCATCGAGAAGCCGGACATTCGCCGGCGTCCGCCCACCACCTCGGTGCGCTGGCCCGTGCCGGGGTCCACCTGGAAGAGCGCCGTGCGGCCGCCAACAGGCGCGACCATCATGATCTTCCCCGACCGGAGCCAGCCGTAGCCCTGGGGCTCGTACTGCCACCGGTCGGTCAGGTTCCGTGGTGTGCCCCCGGCCACCGGGATCGTCATCAGCCGGGAGTTCGCCGTGCGCGTGGCCTGGTGGGTGAACGCCAGCGTCCGGCCGTCCGGAGACCAGTCGAGGTTCCCCTCCGTCCCGGGCAGTTCCGCCACCTTCCGCGGCGCCCCGCCCGCGGTGGGGATCACGTAGATATCGGTGTCGTTCCGCGCCGCTTCGTCGCGCCGCCGGTCGTACGGCAGCTTTGCCAGCGAATCCCGCTCCGCCTGCGCCACCGAATCCGGCCGAAGCCGGGCATCGGCCGTGAAGGCAATCCACTGCCCGTCCGGTGAGATCGACACGTCGTTGTGCGAGTAGGGCGCTTCGGTCACCTTCCGCCGGCTGATGGCGTACGGGCGGCCCGTGGCCTCGTCCCCCGGACCGATCGTCTGGACCCAGACCTGCCGCGGCCGCCAGGTCCGTGCCTCTCGGGCATTGGCGAGGTACCCCTGGCCGTTCCCCTTGATCGGGAGCTCCACGTAGTGGCGGCCATCGAACCGCGCCGGATCGAGCGGCTTGGTGATGGCGCCGAACGGCGGCCGGGAGGCCGGGTCCTTCATCTTCCCGTACGGGTCGTCCGGTTTCCTGGTGGTGTCGGGGGGCGCCGCCTCGCCCCACGCCATCGTGGCGCGGTCGGCGGTGAGCGACGCTCCGGCCGGCAGGCTGTCGTACTCGAACGCCTCGCCGCCCGGCCGGTCCATCCGGAGCGCGAAGGTGCGGCCCTTGGCGCCGGGACGCGTCGAGTTGAACAGCAGCAGCTTCCCGTCCGGCGACCAGCGGGGCTGGCTGCTCTCCACCGAGGGTGACGTCAGCCGCATCGGTGCGCCGCCCGCGGTGGGCACCGTCCAGATCTCCGAATGTCGCTTGTTGTCGGCGGTGGCGACGGTGGTGACCGTGAACGCCACCTGCTTGCCGTCCGGCGAGACCGCCGGCGCGCTCAGGGTGGTGACCCGGTACCAATCGTTGGGCGTGAACGCCCGGGGGGCAGCCTGCTGGGCGGCGAGAGGCCCGGCCAGCAGCGCGAGGGAGAAGGAGAGGTATCGCATCCGGGAATACTAACCCGGGGCTTCGAGACGGCGACGGTTCAAAGCAGGGGCGGCCTCCAGGCCGCCCGCCCACGATGCCCCGGCGGTACCTGCCGGGTCGTACTTGCCGCCCCTACCACCCCCCGGCAGGCGCCGGCACCTCCACGATCACGGCGTGAAACGGCAGGTAGTGCGCCGAGACCCGCACCGCCGTGTTGCCCGTCGCCTTGTAGCAGCCCGCCTCGTGATTCCCCGTCGATTCCACCCGCCACACCCGGGCAGCGCCCTGGTCCGGCAGTCGCGTGAGCGACACCCCGCTTCCAAAGCCGGGCTCGTACTTGAGGCTCACGTTCTTCGAACCGCAGGGGAGCGGGCCGCCGTTGCCAAAGCCCATCTGCTGCACCCTGGTCTCACCAGGACTCATCTGCCAGGCCTGCCGCGCATTGGTGAACGGGGTCAGCGTGACGGGGCTGCCGGCGGTGAACTCGGCCCGGAGCAAGCGCCGCCCGCAGGCCGAGCCGTCCGGAGTGAAATCCGGGTCGAACACCGCGTCCCCGCTGTTGCTGGCCGTGGTGCTGTTGAAGAGCTTCCCGCGCACCCCGCACGTCTCCCCCGGATAGGCCGACTCTCCCGATACCGCCGAAGCCGCCCCGTCCAGCCCCCGCCCGTCGCCGTACAGCCGCGTGGCTGTCGCCCCGTCCGACATCGTTCCGTAGAACGTCCAGTTCGCCCGGGAGTCGAGGTCCGCGTTTCCCTTGATGCGGACCGCGAACATCTCGGTCCCGATGCCCTTCCGACCCCGCGACGTCGTCACCGCCACGTCGTAGGTCGCCACCGCTGCCGAGGCCGAGATCGTGACGTTTGCCACCAACTCAGTGCTCTTGATGTACCGGGTCGAGTTGGTCCGAATGGTGCCGACCGACTGGCCGCCCAGCAGGAGTTCCACAGTCGAACCCCGGTCGTAGCCGGAACCAAAGACCCGAAGGTCGAGCGTCGTGTCCTGCGGCGCGGCAGTCGGGTCGGTGGCGGTCACCACGGGGTCGCCGGTCGCATTGCCCGTCGCAAACGACGGCCCGGGACCACTGTCCACCGGTCCCTCCGTCTGGCAGGCGACCAGCATCATCGTGAGCACAGCCAGGCGACCGCCGACGGACAAGGAACCAGGCATGGGTCAGTCCTTCGCGAAGGTGAAGGCAGGACGGGTCCCCGATTGAACGGACCGCCGTGGCGGAATTGCGCCGGCGGCTTCAGTGGCATGCTCCTGGCCGCGGCCGGTCCGGCAATACTACTCCCCAGCTGGCCGGTCCGCTCGCTTATGACGGGCACCGAGGCCTCCTGCGCCTGCCCGACCTACCCCCGATCTCGGCCGGGCGGCGCCCCGATGACGAGGTGGCCGGCCCAGTGGTGCGGCCGCGCGAACCGGGGATCGGCCAGCAGGTCTCGCTGGGCCCGAGCCAGGGCCTCCGGAGCCGCCGCAGATCTCAGGTGGTGATAAAAGCGGCTTGCCAGGTTGGCCGCCGCCTGATCCTCGATCCGCCAGAGGGTGGCCACCACCGACCCGGCGCCTGCGTACAACAGGGATTGCCCCAGGGTGGCGTAGTCCTCGCCCGCACGGTACGAGGTCGACCAGGTCTGCCCCAGTCCGGTTTCGCACCCGGACAGGTACACCAGCCGGCTCCGGATGCTGAGCTGAAGCAGTTCGTGAACCTCCAGTCGCCCGTCATCAGATCCGTCGCCGACTGACCCCCGGGCGAGCTCCACCCGGGAAAAGAGCGGGCTCGAGCCGTTCATGGAGGCATGGCCGGCGATATGCACGATTGGGGACTGGCCCAGCGCCTCGCGCACTCGGGCCTCCGTTGCCGCGTCGCCGATCACGACCGCCGCCCCTGGCACCGCCGCCCGGAAGGCCTCCAGCTCGACCCGGCTGGCCGGGAGCTGCGACGGTTCCGGCGCGAAGCCGGTGCCCCCCACCTGGCCGGTTGCCCCTCCGCGCTGGCCCCTGACCGCCGGAAGCGCCGCCGCCGAGGGAAGTACCGTGAGCACGTAGTCCTCGACCAGGTATCGACGCCTGGCCTGGTCCCGCAGGGCCGCGAAGGGCAGGTACGCGAGCGCCCCCTGGGGAACGATCACCAGTCGTCGCGCTCCGTCGAGCCGCCCCGCCCCGCCGAGCGGCGCGATCAGCTCCTCATGCAGCTTCTCCAGCACGCGGGCGTCGGCGGGCGCCGCCGCCGTTCCGACCACGTCCCGCGCCAGCCGGATGCGGGCGGTGAGGACCTCCGCCGCCACCGGCAGCTCGACGTGATACACGCCGGCCTGGCGCACCACGAAGGCGTGGCCCCGGTCCCCGGCGAGGAAATAGGCGATCAGCGCTTCGTCCTGGCGGAGCGCCGCGCTGACCAGACCCGGCCGCACCGGCGACACGCCGAGGATGGCGTCACCCGGACTCGGGGAGGTGCCCCTGGTCGTTGCCACCGCCAGCCGCACCCGGGTCAACTCCCGGGTCATCTGCTCGTGGGCCTCCCGGGCTCCGGCGCCGGTGTCGCCAGGTTGCCGCGCGAGTTCATCCAGCCTCGCCTGCAACCCTGCCACCCGCGCCAGCAGTGAATCGGGGCCTCTGAGGTGGTCCACCAGTGCCCGGCCCCGCATCGCGTCCGCCACCTCGAAGCTCTGTTCCGTTCGGCCGAGTCTGAGGAGGATCTCGACCAGCCGTGCGTACACCCGCACCCGTTTCGCCAGGAACCCGGTCCGCTGCGACTCGGAGGACAGTCCGCCACGAACCCGCTCGATCGCCGCCACGGCCTCCTGGGCAGACCGGGCCGCCGGCTCGAGACGGCCCCGCTGCAGCTCGGCCTCCGCCCGAAGGTCCCACGCCTGCCATTCGGTGTCGTAGCCGCCGCCGGTCAGGTCCGTCCACGCCCCGGTCAGCACCCTCAAGGCACGGTCCGCCTCGGCCGCCTGGTTCGCGATGCGCGCCTCCACCAGCGCCACGTAGGCCCGGGCGCTCCGAGCATCGAGATGCGAGGCCAGCCCCCGGGCCGAGCCCAGGTACTGTTGAGCCGCCGCCGGGTCGCCCGCCTCGGCCTCGATCTCGGCGAGCAGGCCGACGTCCATCAGTTCCTCGTAGGTCGCCCCTGCGCTGCGATGCACCTGCAACGCCTGGCCTGCCGCCCGTGCGGCTGAGCGACCCTGCCCGAGACTGCGGAGGATCTGGGCCTGGTTCCTCAGGCTGCTGCCCTGCTCGATCAGCAGGCCGAGGTCGGCGTTGATCTTCTGGGCCTCGTCCTGGAGAGCCAGGGCATGTCGGTCTTCACCGACGTCGCGGTAGAGCTGGGCCTGGACCTCGAGGTTGGCGGCCACGTCCTGGGGCTGGTCGAGGCGACGGGCCAGCTGCACGGCGGTATCGATCGCGGCGAAGGCGTCCTGCAGCCGACCCATCGCCTGATATGCAGTCGCGAGCTGGGCGAGCGCCGTCTGCTCGCCGGGATCGTACCCGATGCCGCGGTAGAGTTGCCGGGCCGAGGCCAGCGTGGGGAGGGCTCCGTCCGGACTGCCGACGCGGATATCCAGCATGGCGAGGTTGGTGAGCGCATTGGCCTCGACCCTGGCATCCTTGCCGGCCCGCCCTGCCGCGAGCTGCTGCTCCAGTCCCGCTCGCGCCGCACCGAACTCGCCGAGTTCCACCTGCACCAGGGCCCGGTTCCCCGCCGCCTTCCCGAGGTCCAGCGGGGTTGCCTCCGGGGTTGTCGCCGCACTGTCGAACAAGGTCAGGGCGTCGAGCAGCCGGCCCTCATTCCATGCCAGGAGACCGAGGGCGTTCCACGAGCGGAACAGGTCTTCACGGTCGGCGATCGCCCGTTTCACCGCGAGTCCGGCCTCGCCATCACGCCGCGCATCGCCGTAGCGGCCCAGGCGCCACGCCGCGAGCCCCCGCCACGCCAGTGCCCGTCCCTCCGTGCGTCGGTCACCGTTCTGGCGCGCGGCTTCGATCGCGGCGGTGAACGCGGCAGACGCGCTGTCGTATTCACCCCGGGCATAGAGCGACTGCCCCTCCACGAGCGCGTCCGGCGCCGGGGCGGCGATCGCACCGGCCCCCGCTGGTGGGGCCGGGCCGGCATCGCCTGGAGCGCGACAGCCCATCAGGGCGGCCGCGCCCACGGCAAGACACCAGGCTCGCTTCACGGCGTCAGGCCGAACGCCTGCGCGCCGCTGGTCGTGGAGGACCCGTCGGACCGCAGCGCGTCCACGTACCAGAAGTAGGTGTCCCTTGGAGCCAGGGAGATGGCCAGAGGCATGGCGAACGAGGTATCGGTCGTCAGCTGGGTCCAAAGCACCGTCCCGCTGGCGTCGAGCAGCGTGACCCGGTACTCAACGGTGCCTGGCAATGCGCGCCACCTGAAGAGCATCGGCCCGTCCGAGCGGCGGGTGCCGCCTACCGGAGAGACCGGCACCGGAGCAGCGGCCTCGGCGGGCGAGGCCGCTGATGGTGCGTTCCGGAGCACTGCGGTCGGCTCTGGAGCTCGCATCCCGAACCAGACGGCGAGCAGCACCGCGGCGGCGAGCGCGAGCCCGCCTGCCTGCCGGCGCCGGTGTTGCGCTCCGGCGCGGACGATCCGGCCGGCCTCGATGGCTTCGCCGCGGCATTCGGCGCA